>NZ_CP019330.1 GCF_001971705.1 Natronorubrum daqingense | reverse complement strand
TATCACCCTGCGAATCCGTGCCGCCGATAGACGAACCAGCCGGCTCCGAAGACGACTGGAACCGCGCCACCGGCGACAGACAGTGGCGAGAACGGGAACGTGAGACTTGGGAGTGAGAGTGCAATCCGGTGCTCCCACGACGAGATCCTGCCCGGATCTTCGTCGATATCGAAGCTGACGGAGCCATCGCCCTCGGTGTAGCTGCGGAGGACGTACTTCTCGTCATCGTCATCGCTTCGGTCGATCATCTCACCGTAGCGCGTCGACCCATCGAAGTCCAGTGGGTCGCCGAAGAGCGCACCCGAGTCGCCTCGCCAGACGGTGCTGTCGTCGCCAGCTTGCAGCGAGTCGAAGTGGATCACCGTCTCGATATTCGAGGAGACCGACCGCTCGTTCTCGCCCTCCACGACCGTGATATCGATATCGTGGGTCGTGCCTTCGAGTGCACCCTGTGGCTTCAGGTGGATTGAGCCGGGTGTGTCGCCTTCGTGCGTGACGGCTGTGGCCTCGAGTTGGCCACCATCGGTTGCGACTTCGGCATCTCGAAGTCCTTCGCCGGCGAGTGCGAACGTTTCGTCACCGACGCCGGTTTCCGCGCGGATCGTTGGTGGATCGGAGCGCGGGTCCTCGAGTGCGCGGATGGAGAACGTTTTCACGAACTCCGATCCCGTGCTATCCGTGACGGTTGCCTGCACGCGGTGTTGGCCCGCGCCATCGGTGGTGAACGTGGCGCTATCGTCTTCGGTGCTCGTGTTGACCGACTCGCCCTCAGGGTTCGTGACTTGCACGTCCGAGATGTCGCCGAAGCTCGAGTCATCGTCCGGTCGGAACGTCATGCTGACGCGGTCCGAACTACCCGGCGATTTGGTGTTGAGGTCGACCGATCGGATATCGGGGACTTCGCCCTCGAACGCGGGGTTCTGTCCGCTAATCCGGTCGTCGAGCATCCCATCGTCTCCTCCGCCCGTCACGCGGACGTCGAACATCGCTGAGTCGTCAGCGTCGATCGGGAACTCCTCGATAACCAGCGTATCCTCTCCGAACAGGCCGTTCGATTCGATCGAGTAGTAATCCTCGTCAATGCTGTCAGAGCTACCATCTGCCCAGTGGATTTCTGGGGCGACCGAATCATGGTCGACCGCTGGGAGTGGAATCTCAACCTGTAACTCACCATCATCGATTTCGAGATGGTCTTCGTCCCAGTCCGGAGTGCCGATGTTATCGAGGTCGACCGTCGCCTCTTGCATCAACTCGGTTTCTGTCTCGAGCTCGTCGCGATCGAGGTCGTCAGCATCCTGAATCTCGTCGAACTCGCTTTCGTTCAGGTAGTTATCTTCGGCGTTCGGTACCGTTTCCACGATCGGAACGTGCATCTGGTAGGTTGCCTCGAGTCGCGCCTCATCCATCTCCGCGAACTCCTCGTCGTACTCGTCTTGGATATCGCTGACTCGGTCATCGAGGCGTTGTTCTTCGAGGAATTCCTCGATGGAATCGTAGCGATCCATATCGCCGAACGGTAGATCAGTCGTGCCGTACGTTTGGACCGTCACGTTCTGGTCGCCGGGATCGACGGACCGGCTTTCAGCCGGTAAGTGGAAGCTGCCGTTGTAGTCGAAGTCAGATTGGTAGTCACGAAGGTCCGAGAGTTCGATATCCTCGATTCCCGGTGGGTCATCCTCGTCGAACTCGTCTTCGCGGATATCCTCGAGTGTGTCGATGATCTCAGAGTCAGCCTGATAGGCCTGGAGTTGGGCGTGTTCCGTGCCTTCTGGAATGTCGATTTCGAACTCGCCGTCTTCGTTCGTCGACGTTCGCTCAGTGACGATGAAGTCCTCATCGCGGAGGTTCTGGAGTGTTTGCGAGCGTTCCGTGAGGTCGCCAGCTTCATCGCGGAGGTCGTCCGCGAAGTTGTCTACGAGGTCTGTTGGCTCACCGACCGTGAACGTGTACGCGCGTTCTGGGTGGTCTTCAGGGTAGGCCTGGTAGATCCCAGTCGAGAGTTGGGTCTTGACCGCGTGGTGTTCGTTCGTCGATATCGGGTTCGCGCCCGTCGTCTCGTATTCTGGTTGTGTGGAATGCGTCTCCGTGTCGAGTGGGTCGCCGAACGGGTCGATCTGTCGGATTTCAACGTCGCCCTCGGTGGCTGCACCGGGGAACGAGCCATCGACCTGATTCTCGACCCAGCCATCTTCCGCTGGGTCCCACAGCGAGATGACGACCGTCTCGCCGCTATCGATTTGCATCTGTGGGTCATCTACGCTCGATTGGACGAGTGTGGTCGTGCCAACGCCCCAGTCGTCTTCTTCGTGTACGAGTGGGTACGTTGCGTCGATATCGTCTGCCCAGTCGTCGGCGTCTACGAGGTGGTCACCGGTTTCGAACTCATCTTGGAACTCATCGAACTCCTCGGGGAGATCACCAAGTTCTTCGACGAGTTCATCGGCGTTTTCGGCTTCGGTCTCGAGGTCCTCGATTAAGTCTTCGCTGAAGTTCGGTGGGTTCGAACCCTGTGCCGCGACGGTTGCGTTTTCAACTGGCGAGCCGGATTGGTCTTCGACGACGCCAGTGGTTGGGTCGCCGGCGGCAAACATTCCGGTTGTTGCGACCGACTCCACCGAGCCCGAGTGGGCGTCGGACTCCCAGATCTCCTCGCCATCGCCCGCATCCAGCGCTTTCACCATGTCGTCGTCCGAGCCAGAGTAGACGACGTCCCCATCCGACGACGGCGCGACCGACTGCACCGTGTCCGAGTGGGCTGTCGACTCCCAGATTTCCTCGCCACCGTCCGCATCCAGCGCCTTCACCGTGCCTTCAAACGAGCCAGAGTAGACGATGTCCCCATCCGGCGACGGCGCGACCGACCGCAGCGAGCCCGAGTGGGTTGTAGACTCCCAGATTTCGTCGCCCGTCTCCGCGTCCAGCGCTATCACCGTGTCGTCGGTCGAGTCAGAGTAGACGATTTCCCCATCCGGCGACGGCGCGACCGACATCACATTACTCGAAAGGTCGACCTCCCAGATCTCCTCGCCATCGTCCGCATCGAGCGCCTTCACCGTGTTGTCGGACCCGGTAGAGTAGACGATATCCCCATCCGGCGACGACGCGACCGAGTACACAACCCCCGAGTTGGCTGTCGACTCCCAGATTTCGTCGCCCGTCTCCGAGTCCAGCGCTTTCACCGTATTGTCGGACCCGCCAGAGTAGACGATATCCCCATCCGGCGACGGCGCGACCGACTCCACCGAGTCCGAATGGGCTGTCGACTCCCAGATCTCCTCGCCTGTCTCCGCGTCCAGCGCTTTCACCGTGTCGTCGTACGAGCCAGAGTAAACGGTATCCTCATCCGGCGACGGCGCGACCGACCCCACCGTGTCCGAGTGGGCTGTCGACTCCCAGATTTCCTCGCCCGTCTCTGCGTCCAACGCTTTCACCGTTTCGTCCCCCGATGCAGAGTAGACAACGCCATCCGACTCAACCGAATCCTCAGCGTCGACGTTCAACGATTCGGCAGTCTCAGCATCCAACTCGTCACCCGAACTCATCGACTCGAGTGACTCGCCACCGTCTGCGGAGAGTGCTTCGTCGCCTATCGCCGCAAGCGCGTCATCCTCAAACTGGCCGTCCTGCATCTCGGGTTGGGCTGTCTGTGCCGGGTCGTCGAACCCAGCCGCCGCGATCGGCATCGCTGCCATCGAGGTCGCCATCAGGACCGCGAAGACAACTGCAATCAGGCTAGTCCGAGAACCGAGGCGGATGCTGTTGCTCTTGGTATTGTTTTGTGTCATTGGAAATGGTTCTCTCAGTTATCGTCGCGCAGTTCGTTCGGGTTTAAAACCCACGTCGCAACCTGCCGCATGATCTGCGTGTCGTGGTATCGCCCTGATTCCTTCATTCGCATGGCCCGGTCTCGGATTTCACGCCGATTTCGCGGCGGGACGCTCACGTTGTTCATGTTCGCCGTGACGTAATCGATGAGATCCCGCAGCTCGTCTTTTCCTCGGTCGGGGATTATCCCCCCAAACGTGACGTGCCCAACCTCCGAGATTCGCCAGCGTCTCGTCGACGGTGCTTTCTTCTGCATCTGTGTCTGGGGCGTTTTTCGGTTGTTCCTCGTCGGCGGGTACTCGGCTGCATCCGAGAGTTCGATCACTTCGCCCTCGTACTCGTGTAAGCCATCCTCCGGTGGCTCGTTGAGTGCGATCGGGTCCAGTAACCCCTCACTAGTTTGCTTAAGCCACAAATGGGAGAACGAGTCCTCTTTCGTCGTCCCGCGAAGCTCGCTGTGGCCTGTTCTCTCGAGTTGTTCATCTTCGTCGTCTTCGCCCCAGTGATCGTAGCGAGCGTATTGGGCTCGCTCGAGCGATGGACGGTCTGACGACTCATCGGGCTGTGTTTTAGTTGCGGGCATGGGTTTGGGAGAAGCGTAGCTGATTGTTTTTCCAACCGTTTTACCGGTCGGAAAGCCTCGCCAACCGGCCACCCTCAAGGGTGCTGCCTTCAGGCCGAGTCCGGTCATTCCGGCCCCGTTTCAGGACGATTACCGTGGCGATGACCTGTTACCAATTACAAATACTCCCTACTACATGAAAGTACCGGGAACAAACCCGTATAGTGCCCGAAATAAGCGGATAAGCTACTGGGGAATTGCCCGTAGTTTAGGGGGAGAATACAGGCGAGTTGTACGCAGTGAGATGGTTGCTACTCGAGTCGCTGGATTGAATACGGAGACGGTCCTAAAATGTGACTGACGAGCGCCCTACTCACTGGCCCGCTTGTCCTCGAGCTCGTACTCGCGTTTTGCATACGCGAGTGCCATGCGATACGCCTCGGCACGCGAGGTCGCAACGTCCCCGAACTCGTCCATCACCCACGAATCCAACGGTTCGGGCACTTCGATCTCGCGTTTGACCATCGTGACTCATCACCTCCATAGACACGACTGTCGCTATCAGGTGATAAAATGCGCCGAATCTATCGAACCGTCCCGAGCGAACGAGCGGCGTCCGCCGAGATGACGATATGGCGCTCTCCGAGTACAACGCGTTCGTCGACCACCGAATCGATGAGCTCGCACAGCGACTCGAGATAGTCTCGGTTCCGCTCTTCTTGGATCGTCAGCGTGTCTTTCTGGTTGTGCTCGACCGCCCGGTTCTTGAGATACGAGTGGACGAATCGTTCGCGAACGGGTTCGGGTGCATCACTCAGGTATGACGGTAACTCGAGTCGCTGTTCGGCTTTCGGACCCACGGGTGCACCGAGAACCGCCAGCGTGCGGCCGAGAATCGTGCCGTCGGTTGCGGGCCGTGCTTCATCAGCTCGGCCATCGCGCTCGATTACGTCGAACTCGATGTTGGAGGACTCGAGCGCGTCGACTACGTGTGAGTGTTCGCCGTGATGGTTCAACGCGAAGGTCGGCGCATAGTGGGCTGTCGAAATCGACCCTCCAGAGAACACGTTCGCGACGAGAGTGTTCAGCGCAGTGAACGTCGGGCTGTCGAGATCGGCCTCGAGCCAACCATACTCACGCGCCGTCTCAATCGCGCGGACAGGGTCGGGTACTGAGACGTGTTCAATCCACGGTCGGACGCGGCCACGTGGCAGGTCGAACGTCGACGCGATCGACGTCGATCCCTTATTCGGGTGCCTGCTGGCGTAGCTCATCACGCGCCGGTACTCTTCGACCGTTTCGTACGCGTCGGTGTAGGACGTACTCTCGTACGTTCTGGCGAGGGCGCGTTCCGACAGAGGACCGCGGTCAGACATACGCGTGGGTTGTGTCGGCCATCTATAACTGTTTCCGGTTGGGCTTCGAGAGTGTCGAAATCGGCGACGTGAGCGCGTTCAAGTGGTGGCTGGAAGGTCTCTATCGCTGCCTAATTATCAGGTTTGAAAGCCTTATCAGAACTAAAGAATTTCACGATCCTATGAATATATGTACTGGTACTCGAGTTGGGAAGTTAGCACCAAAATCGCACGGTGGGACGGTGGCGCGGGGAGGCCGGAGAGGTCGGCCAGCGATCTGCGCCATGTGGTCAGACATGATTGCCGATATAAAGCGTTCCGGCCGGCACAGGGTGCGTGACTACAATGGACTTGACAAAGTATCGGAATAAGTTAGTCGGATCGGAGGACGAACGTGCAGTATCGCCCGTTATAGGGGTCGTTCTTATGGTAGCTGTGACTGTCATTCTAGCTGCCGTTATTGCCGCGATGGTGATGGGAATGGGTGACGACCTTGGTGATGACAATACTCCCACTGTTGGAACAGATATGAGTGCAAACAGTGACTGGGACGAAGAAGAAAGTGAATGGGAAGAATTTGCGTATATTAGTCATCAATCTGGCGATTCGATTGATGGTGAAGATCTAGACGTTGTAATTCGTGACGAGAATGGAGCGGCGTTAACCACACTATCGGGTGAAGCGCAAGATAATGAAGTTGGTGACAATGAATTCGGCATCAATGCAACATTGAATGGTGATGATTTCACCGGTGAAGAATTCGGCGGTGGTTCCACGATAACGGTTGAAACTGAAGGTGGTGAAGAAAGCGATGCGGCCTTCTACGATATTGATGAAGTAGAAGTTCAGTTGATCCACACACCATCTGATGGCACAGTCGGAACACACACCCACGAGCCTTAACATAGTATAGATACCGATATTTTTAATTCGAATATTGCCCCAGATGTTATATTCCATTTTATATAGATATGTACATATTGGTCAATTGTATAATTGTCAGGAGTAGATATTAATGCTCGAGAAAAGCACGTATTCGTAATGTCTGTTCAACATAGTCGGTGGGTCGTCAGATCCCACAAGAGCACGCCAACCGAGACGTGGATGTGGATCTTCGCCGTCGCGCTCTTTGGAACCGGAGATTTAGCCACGACAATCGTCTTCATCGAGATTGGTGCTGGTGTTGAAGGGAATCCGATTGTGGCACCAGTTGTCGAATCGGTTGGGACGTGGATCTTAGTTCCATGGAAGTTCGCGGCGATCGGCGTCTTCTATCTCGGCTATCGAGTGGTGCCGAAGCAGATCCGCATAGGAATCCCAATCGGCCTCACTCTTGTTGGCGCTGCGCTGACCGGATGGAATCTGTATGGCTGGTACCTCGGACACAACCCGATTCCGATATTCTAAATCCGAAAAGAGTGTGTAGCCTACTCTGCCCGATCGACGACGCTCGCACCACTCAAGATTAACTTCGAGCGGCCGCTCGAGGAGACCGACGCGGCCACCCGCCCTCGAGCCAACAGACACGGACGTTCGGTTTCCTTCGAGAGCGATCCCTGCGAACAGACGGCGCATCGAGTCGTCGCGACGTCGATCTGCGTGCCGACGATGGTCACGAGGATTTCGACGCGGTGATTCGGTCGCAGACAGACGTTACAGCAATCGCAGTGTGCGAGCTGGCCAGCCCCGATCGGGATGCCCGACAACAGCGCGTCTTCGGTCTCGAGTTTCATTCGTCCTCCGAGAGAACGCGCTCGTAGCTTTCGAGAATCGGTGCGTAGCGCGCTTTGTGCGCGTCGGGCAGCTCGCGCACGACCGAGTCGTCAGTGACGACAATCGTTCTCGGGATGTACTCCCAATCTTCGAGATAGCCGAAGAACTCGGACTCGACGGCGTATTCGCCAGAGCCGTCGACGTAGGCGACGACGGTCACGGGGAGTTTGATGGTGCTGTTGGCCCCGGTTGCGAGTTCGTGGGTTTTCGCGACCGCCGCGAATCGGCAGCCATCCTCGTCGCTGTCCTGGTCCTCGAGCGATCGGATGGTCGACTCGTCGATGAGTTCGATACCCGATTCGGGTTGGTTGTAGTCGGTACGCTTTTGCCTGCTGGTGGTTTCGGTGGACATGTTCATCGTTACTCCGGTGAACCCAGGTCGGTGCTACAACACCGGCCGAATCCTTCATTCGGCGTGTCCTGAGTTGTCTAGTCCATCGTGCTATTCCATTATAAAGATACCGACCATCTACCAGATTGATGACTATGAAATTCGATCGTACCGGGTGCCGTTTTTCGAGGTATCTTACCAGTTTTAATAGGTATTTTCAGACTCGACTTTCGGAGTGTTGTCTGTGGGTTGCCCGAGTGTCACAGAAACGCCGACATGTCGATTCGAAAGGTTCGGTATGGTCGGGGTAGGCTGTCTGGAACGTCGTTCAGACGCCGATTTAGAGTTAACAAAACGAGAATTCGGTCATGCTCTGAGAATCACGATTGTATTACTATACCGAAGGTGCCACAGTCATGATTGTCATTCATAGCAAGGTTTTTTGCAGCAGAAGTAGTAGTACTGCCCGTAGGCCCCACACACAAAGCCAACTGCCTACATCATCACCGAACTAAAAAAGGCAGCACGCTGGCCGATGCACACGGCCAGACTTATCGGTCGTTCGGCGATTCCGCATTCGGTGCGGTCAGGGCAAGGGCGATAAGCGCACACCCGACCAAAGGTTCGTGTATCAGCACGATTGCGCCGCCCTTGACCAAAGCCGCTCGGACTTTCGGGGTCATGTAATCACCCCAGTAGCATTTCTTATTTAGCCACGCAATTCATTCGTGCGTGAGTGGTCAATGACCACAACAGTTCAGTGGAACTACGTGCATAAAAATGGTGCCAGAGCGGAGCGAACCTGAAGAAGAACGCGACACCGTAGTGCTGTACTGAGTCGAATCGAGAACTACGCTCGAGCCCACAAACATATCGGAAAATCGGAACGTACCCCACCGATTTGATTATCCTCTCGCTCTTTGTGACAGTCATGATTACCGATTACGCCGTCCTCCAAACCGACGTCCAGCCCGACAGAGAGATTATTATGCAACGGGACGGCCAAATCGATCATCTAACCTCCGTTCTCGAGCCGATCACCCACGGCGTCGCCCCCAACGGTGCGTTCGTCCACGGGCCACCGGGAGCGGGCAAAACGTGTGCCGTCCGCTCTGTCTGTTCCGAGCTCGAGCGCGTCGTCTATCTCGATTGTCTGGGGTCGCACTCGCGCCGCTCAGTTCTGAATCGCGTCCTCGAAGGGTTGGGAGAGGGCGCGACACTCGAGCGGCGCTCGATCGCGACCGACGACCTCTCCTCACTCGTCCGGCAGGCCATCGAAAAGCCGACCGTCGTCGTTCTCGATGAAGCCGACCAGATCGACGAGTTGCGTGTGCTCCACGAACTGTACGGCATCCCGGACCTGACGCTCGTGTTGATTTCGAACGAGTCCTGGCGCGAGTTCGATTTGCGAGAGGTCGAGTCCCACCCGCGTCTCGATTCGCGTATTCGGGCGCTCGAGGAGATACCGTTTTCTGCGTATTCCGATACGGAGCTCGTCTCGATTCTCGAGAAACGGGTGAGCGTCGGCGTCGAGCCCGGTGTGGTCATGGGCTCGGAGTTGGAGTACATCGCGCGACTCGCCGAGAATGATGCTCGAGTCGCGATTGCCCACTTGTATCATAGCGTTCGCGCGGCCGATCGGGGAGGCAGAGACCGAGTTACGCGTGCGCTGATTGATCGATCGAAGTCCGATGCCACTCGGGATATCATCCGGTCGCGGTTATCGGCACTCTCGAGAGAGCAACGCGTCTCACTCGAGGCGCTCGCCGAGATCGCGCCCGCGACCAGTGGAGAGATGTTCCACGCCTACGCTGAGTGTTCGGAGTCGGCTGTTCGAAAGCGGACGCTTCGGGGGTGGCTGCCGAAATTCAAGAACTACGAGTTGGTGGACGTGGAGGGGCCAGAGCACGAGCCCCGGTACAGTGTTCGCGAGGTCGTGCTCGAGGAGTTGGGAGTTGTGGCACGAGGATAGAGTTTAGTCGTCCTTGAGGTCCTCTGGTTCAAGATTGTCAGCAAGGAACTCGCATCCTTTCTCCGTAATTCGGTACGCCGCGGCATCAGAATGTCGCTCGAGGAGTCCGTTATCTGTTAACTCTCGGCATCGGTTAGAGATGTGTCGGCGTGTATATGGTAGGTTTAACGCAAGAGTTGGTGCTTTCACCCAATCACCATTATAATCTGCGATTTTTCTCACAATTGGCCGGTCTGACGGCCTCAACCAGTCGACATCTCTGTGCATTCCGTCGTCGCCACCGTCGGCTGAATGATTCATAATCTTGTGTGGTTGTAATTTTTCAATACCAATAGTCGTATCGTATGATACGGGTTCCGTAGTCAAAGCTTAAGTAGCAGTGGCATAATGGTGTGACTATCAGCGAAATTGAGACATTGGCCGGGCTACCCGTTCGTGAAAATCAATCGGACGGACGTGCCACAAACACGCCGCCCAATGGGCTGATAACGCTGATACCCTACCATGGCAGATGACGCGCGACCCCAAAACTATGCCGGACCTACAACAGTTGCGCTGCGCGCAACGTCAGGTTTCCCGACTGGTTCGCGCCTGCTCTGTCAGGGTGGAAGATCGAAATCGCAAGACGGCAGAGGGTGGAACGGGTGGAAGCGACCCTCCCCTCGTTAAGCCCCCCGAAGCCGTATCAGATACCATGGCACTCACGCAAACACACACGATCGGACACTCGGCACGCGAACACACGACGGTCGACCTCGGTGAGATCGTCGCGGACGTCCCACCGGGGACGACCTGCGACCTCGCCGTGGCCGGCGACCGCTCGAGTTACGAGCTCGAGTTCACGCGTCGCGAGACTCGATGGACTGTCGAAGGGGCAGGCGACGTCGCCGAACTGACGGCCGTCTACGCTGTTGGCGGTGACCAGGTCGGGAAACCCGAGCGCGTCCCCGGCTGGATTCGGGCCGTCTGCGCTGAGTTGGAGATCCGCGAGGTGTCCATGCGCTGATGGTCCGAGATAGTATCGGCCACTCCTCGTTGTTTGGGCAGCGAGAGAGTGAACTGAAGACGGCTGTTTGGGCAGCCGTTGGCTGTGAGTTAGCCAACACAATCCACTGGGAAGTGAATGAATATAACGTCAGACAGTCCGACTAGATTTAAGACGGGCGCGTTCGTTCGTTTCGGATATGCACAGCTAAGGAAAATTTACCGCAGGGCGCTGGGGCAAAGCCCGCCACGCCAGAACCACTCAATCACTCTGGTTTTGGCGGGCTTTGGTCTTAAGCTTTCCCCCACGACGACTGGCGAGACTCGAATTTCCGAGTTCGCGCCCGGTCGACGAGTGGTGAGTGTGCGCTCTGTTATCGAGGTTTCCAATACATGAGCTACGAGCCCACACCCACCGAAGAGAGTGCCGTTTTCCATACACAGCCAGCCGCCAGCATGGTGATTTTCAAATGAGCGGGTTCGACATCCTCCCCTGCAAAACCTGTGAGAATACCTGGCTTCAGGAATCAGGCTGGCAGGCACACGACACAGTTTCGTGCCCACACTGCGGTTCCGAACGCGCCACAAACCTCGTCAAGATTCGCGGCTCGCAAGAAACCAAGGCCCGTGCGGCCGAGCTTCGGTCGCGTATCGAGGCTGGCGAAGCCGACGAATCCGACATCTACGAACGGTTTATCGAAGATCGTGGCCAGTACGCAGAGCAACACGCGGAGGTCGAACAGCAGATCGATTCGTTCACGCTGGACGCCGACAAGATGGACCTCACGCCCATCGAGTCCGACCGCTACGACACGCTCGCGAAGACCGTCCTCGAGCCGGGCCGGCGGAAATTCGAGGAATGGGCAGACGAGTACAGCGGCATCGGTGTCAGCGCCTTCGAAGACGAGATTTCACTCGAGAACCCAGAGCACGAGATTTGCCAGGAGTACGTCGACGATGCACTTGATGGGTGGAGTGAGCGCGCTGATCGTGACGCACACGCACGCGGATCGATTACGGTCACTGAGACACAGCCTGTCTCGTCAGTCACAACAGTCGAACTCGGTTCGACGACTGTCACAGAGTTCTGGAACGATCTGTTCCAATCAACCGGGCTGCAACAGACGCTTGCAGACGCGATTGGAAGCCGGTTCGGGAACCTTGACGCGAACGAGTGTTACGACGAACTTCAAGAGATGGGCGTCCCGTTCTGGCTTCGGACCCCGATCGCCGCCGCAGTCAACGGCCAGACGCGATCGATTTGGCAGCTCGTCACTGAGCTCACACCGACGCTTTCCGCAAACCCACTTGCTGCAACAGAGGATTTGTTGACTGTTGCCAGTTTGTTCGGCGCGCTCGAGGAGGACCCGACAGTCGCCGTCGTCGTTCGCGAGCCGTTCGTCGACCCGAAACAGGTGCGACGTGACCAGCGTGTCGATATCTGCGACCTACTGAGTGTGCTTGCCGCCGGATTGGATCTGCAACTCGTCGGATCACCGAACACCCTCCAGAAGGTCGCCGATCGCCACCGATCGGACCTCGATGGGTTTAGCGAATGGTGCAATCAAGACCGTGCGAGCGAACAAATCGAAGACACTGCGAGCGCCGCACGCCGCGTTCTCGATCCGGACGGTCGGAAGGTTCGAATCCTTCGCCAACTGGCAGCACAACCCGATCAAGTACTCGCACGTGCCGATATTGAAGCTGAACATGATGTGACTACTGCCCGGATTTCGCAGTTGCTCCGGAACGGTTCCGATTCGTTGACCGCCCTTGGATTGGTCTCAGTCTACGGTCCCGATGGCGGCCAGATGGTTGCGCTACAGGCTGCTGGCCAACTCGTTCTCGAGCAGATCAACGCTGACGCAGGACGCCAGTCAAACATCAGCGATCTGGAATTTTTTTCCGGAAATTCGTATAACAAGTGCCGTGTAACCCCGCAGGAGGGAGTGGGTGGGGAGGACGGCCAGGCCGACCAACCGCAGGCCGGCCGCCCGTACCGAACGGACTACGCCAGCCCCAGCACGCACCACGCCGCCGCGGCATGCGCCCGCAACGGGGCTGTGACGGTGGTGCGAGGCGACGTAGAACACGAAAACGGGTTAGATGGGAAAGTACGGCTGGTGAGTTACGACGATGAACGCGACGAAGCGGTTGTGGCCATACAGGCCGCCGAACCGCTACCATACACGACGACGCTTGCAGCCGCATTAGCGAGTGAGGAATTTATAGACCGAGCCCTGCCAGTTGACCGGCTCGAGGATATCACGGAACCGCCGTCACTACTCCGCGACGTTCGGAATATCGGTGGTCTGTCGGCGCATGCTGCCTCGGACGCCCAACAGCTTCGCGACAATCTCGTCGAGTGGGGCCGTGACGTTCAGGATATGACGACCGCACTCCGAAATGAGGACTACCAGGACCGCGACCGGTTCCGGGGATCGATCATCCGATCGGCACACGGGCTTGCCGGCTCGATCGCCCATCTTCTCGAGACTGTCGGCATCGACCTCGTTCGCGAGATTCGCGTTCCTGGCGGTCGGAATATCGAGAAACAGCTTCGACCACTCGCGAAGTCGATCGGTATCTCGGCGGCTATCCAGTCCGAATACCGAAAATTCGCACCGTACCGACAACTGTTTGATGTCCCAGACTGCGACAAACCGCCGGTTGCCGCCTCGATCGACGCCGAAACCCCGACTGGCGACCTCATCGGCTCGTTCGTGATTCGTGGCCCCGACGTCCATCGGTTCCGTGACGACCTCGAACACTTCCTCGAAACGCCTCGAGAGACACTCGACGATGCGCCAGCGTTTTCGATCGATATCCGTGTTCGCGACCCGAAACGCGCTGATTTCGGACGGATGGCGACACGAATCCTCGCACCCAAAAACATCGGCGTAACGGATCGCGCCGTATCGATCCTCAATGCACTGGTCGCGACGCCACACGATATCGCCGATGCCCTACAACGCCGTCTCGAGCCAGAAGACGATTCGCGACAACTCCGGCCGGATGAACTTCGTGTCGCACTCCGTGGTGTGGACGCTGACGCGTTCGTCCCCGAGCTCCCACGGTCGGTCGGCAAACTCCTATCCGTTTTACTCGCGGCCGACGATTCACTCTCACAGAAACGCCTTGCAGAACTGGCCGACGTAACGGCCCGAACCGTTCGCAATCACGCTGAACGACTCCAGTCCCTCTCGTTGGTCTCACACAGCAGTTCGGGGTGGCGACTCAGTCTCTCGTTCCCAACACGACAGGAACGGAACGATCCTGTTATCCCGGCGTTGACGACTGCCGACGGTCTGTTGATCGATGCGGCAGACGGCCTACTCGAGACGATGTTGCCACCCGATCGGTACGCCGATCCGGATGACCCAGCGGGCAGCACACTCTATTGGCCACAGAACCCACGACAACTGCTCGAGATTGATGAGTTCGAATCGTGGATCTCGATAGCGCTCCGATTACTGGGTGAACAACCTGGGGAGAAACCGGAAAAACTCGTCTCGATGGGTCCAGCGGTGCGACAACAGGCGATTACAGAAGCGGCCGCAGACTAATTCGAACCGGGGATATATTCCCAGAGGCCAGGACTGACGAACTCGAACGGCCCGTCGACGGTCAGGTGACGAACGCGGTCATCGAGCGTACGTTTGTTTTTGATATCGGTGTGCCGACGGTACAGTTGCTTGAGTTCTGGAACCTGAATCTTACATCGGCCACGGTCTTCGAGCGCATCGAGGACAGCCTGGTCTCGTGGGTTCGTGCCACCGGCACTACTGTCGGCTTTGATCCCACCCGCCGGGACACGCCGATCGAGGTCGTCGACCCGCGCCTCGAGCTTGCGCTTCTCTGCATCCAATCGCTTGAACTCGATGATAAAATCCTCAATTGCCGATAGCAACTCGACCACCTGCTCGTTGTCGGATGAATCACTGAGTGCTGACACATCGTCTTGCACCCGATCGATATCCTGCCGGATAACGGACTCACTCGAGGGTTCTGATTCGGCACTCATTGTGATAGGTCCTACAACAGACAGAAGTATAAACGCTGCCCTACCGGACTGAAAGTAAACTCAAATCGTCTGCCAGAGGAACGCTCCGCTTCGTTTCGACTGCTCAAGTTCACCCCGTTCCGCGAGTTTTTCGAGATTTCGACGGGCAGTATTCCTGTGACACTCGAGTTCCTCTGCCACTTCGCCTGTCGTCGTTGGTTCGAGCCGCCGAACGGCCTCGAGGTATTGATTTGAAGAATACTCGGACCCGTACCGGCCGCTGTCCTGATCCCGTCGGCGCTCTGGTGACATGGAGGTAGATACGGGTGCGGGGAATATAAAGGGTGGTGCAACTGCACTGTGGGCCGATGTGCAGTTGCACCGAGGGCAAAACCTAAGTATATCCAGTTCAATGTACCAATTAGCACGAACGCCACGCTACCGAGATAGTCCATCTCGCGAAAACGTCATGTTTGGGCATGACGCGCGTGGTCCGTGTTCCACTGGGAAGTGAATAACGAACCATGCGACAGTTACAGACAAACCGACTTAAATCTAGTCGGAACGAATCGGAAGCGGAGAATCGTTCACAACCACCACGCGGTCTCTCACTCACCGCCCAACCAACGTACGACCGCGAGTACAACTCACTCCTAACACTCGAGGAGGCGACCCGCCCATGACCCGATCGGGCTACAATCCCGACGTCGGCGATCGCCACGAGTTCCCGAAGATCAAAGCCGAACACGGCGAGGACCCGTCCAGATTCCTCCAGTCGGGAAAACAACTCGCGAAAGCGCGAATCGCCGGCATTCGCGACCCCGAACTACTCGAGGCCTACCGCGCAGTGACGAAACAGATTCTCTCGGGCTCCTCGAAAACGGAGGTCCTCGAACACCTCGCAGCTCGCGAACGCGAGCTCACGGGCCAACCCGAACCTGAAGAACAACCGATCCCGGCGACCGACGGCGGCGAGATCGTGACCGAACCCGAACCCGAATCCGAACCCGACGAACTCCACCCGGAGACGAAAGGCCTCGAAGTCGGTGAAGTCCTGGTCGTCGACCGCAACGACTCGAGTGAGTACGTCTGGCCGACGACGCCCAACGCGCCACAACCCTACGTGATGCGCGCGTTCGACGCCGAAGATAACGAGAGCATGGAGACGATGCTCTCGATCGGCGAGATACAGTCCCGACTCGGACTCGAGACCGAGACCGTCTCGAACGAGAGCCTCGAGAAAAACGCGCCACGGGCAGCGGCAACGCGGGGTGAGAAATGATGCCCCGAACGCGCGACGAACTCCACGAGCGCGCCTACAGAGCGGCAGAGCGCTACGCGCCGCAGGATGTCGTGGACGAACTCGAGGACGAACGCGAGATTCGAACTGATGGCGGAGCTTCCACAGATGGAATTGATCGCGGGATATACCTTGCAGCGGACACTCCGCGGACGTTCGCTCCACTCGCGCTGGAAGATGGAGGGGGAGATAAAGAGCTACTCGCGGATGCTCTTGAGGGTATCCTTACTGACGACGAACTCGAGGAATTGGTCCGTTCACTACAGACAGGAAAACACCAGAACGGGGGCGGTTCGTGATGTCTCCAGACGATACTGGCCAGAGTCGGAGTATCGGAGTCAACGTAATATCGACGGTTCAGGTGCCCGAACAGCACTTAAATAGGGATATGACTGACGGGAAAATCCGGGCGAATATTCTCAAACATGGCGTGTTCGAATCCAACGAGGAATTGGCAGAGTCGATATCGGTGATCCGGGAACGCGTCCCGGATACTGACTACGACGACGAACGCGAAATCCGAACTGATGGCGGAACTTCCACGGATGAGACTGAACTCGACATGCCACACAACTGTATCATGTGCGAGCAAGAAGAGGCGACAAAAACGGTGGAAGAAATTATAAGAGGCGAAGTACGTGAGTTTTCAGTCTGTGCAGCGTGCGAAACTGAAATAAAAGACAAACGATCGGAGAACGCGAATACTGACTCTGACGACGATCGCCAGATTCGAACTGATGGCGGCACATCCTCGAGCGATACTGAGCAGTGCATCGAATGCGGAGATGCGGTTGGAAACAACCCATTTTACGCCAACAGCGGGTTGGTGGCTGGGGCATTCGACGACGTTGAGGATGGAGAGTCGGTTCCAGTCAAAGACGTGTTCGGGTTCAACGATGGGCCATACTGCTCACTCGACTGTTCACTCGACACGGAAACTGAACCGGAGGGGTCCAAATGAGCCACAAACCTGGCCAAAAAGTCACGGACTCGAGAATCCTCGAGCGCGTTCGCGAGTGCTACGCGAACGACGAGACACTCCCGGCGGGCGGCGTCACGGCAGCGACGGTCGCCGAAGAACTGCCGATCGTCGCGATGACGACCAAACGCCGACTCCGTGCACTCGCAGAACAGGGCGACCTCGAGCGCGACTGGGGGCTGACGCCACACGGCAAGCAACTCGCGTACGCGCCCGTCGAGAACACCGAAACCGACCAGCGGCTCGTGGCTGATGGAGGATCGAACCGATGAGCACCAAACGCCCGAGTTGGACGCCGACACAGATGACCTCGAACAACGAGTGCCAGAACTGCGGGGCACACGTCACGCCCCAGACGGCACGCGGTTACGGCGACGAGAATGACGACCTCTGGCACTGCCCGAACTGTCCCGAGATCGCAATCCGAGATATGCGACAGGGGGCGGGCAAAAACCCCGACTACGACCCGGCTATCGACCGCGGCGACACCTCAGACCATCACCCAATCTTTCCACAGCGAGGAGAGAATCGATGACCGACAAACTCGTCGCAGTCGACCTGTTTGCAGGCGCGGGCGGCCTCTCGACGGGACTCGCGAAAGCAATTCTCGACACGCACGCAGAGACGATCGCCCGCGAGACCGGGCTCGAGGCCGACCAGATCACGCTCGATAACGACCGCGTACACTGGTGGATCGGGGAGAACGTCGAGTTACACGCGGTCAATCACTGGGAACACGCGATCGAGACCCACGAGCAAAATCATCCGTGGGCCGAACACTACCACGCGAAAATCGAAGAACTCCACCCACCGGACGTCGTCGAACCGGGCGACGTCGATCTTCTGGTCGGCGGCCCTTCGTGTACGCACTACAGCCGGGCTCGGGGTGGAAAACCCGTGAGCGAACAGAAACGAGCGAGCGGCTGGCACGTTCTGCACTGGGTCGAACTACTCCAGCCCGAACACCTGGTCCTCGAGAACGTCCCCGAGTTTCGCGATTGGGGGCCGATTGTCGACGGACAACCCACTCGCGACGGATCGATCTTCCGACGCTGGGTCGGCATGCTCGAGGCACTCGGCTACTCGGTGCTGTACGACGACGTCGACGAGGCTTACGGGTCCGTCCTGAACGCCGCGGATTTCGGAGAAGCCCAATCTCGAACGCGGCTGTTCATCCTGGCCTCACAATCGATTCGACCGACCGCGCCGGAATCGACTCACTCCGACGCCGATTCGGACAAACCCGACCGCCGGACGGCCGCGGACATCATCGATTGGTCGGACCTCGGTTCGAGTCTGTGGACGCGCGACCTCGAGAACCCACGTGTCCAACCGCTCGCGAAGAGCACGATGTCTCGAATTGCAGAGGGTATTCGTCGTCACTGCGACGACCGACTCGCAGCGCTGGCAGACGCCCTCGAGCAGATCGGCAAGGACGAACTCCGCGAGCTTCGCGAGAACGTCGTCCCGGCCGAACACGCGGCAACCGTCGCCGACGCTATCGATCATCCGTTCCTCGTGCGCGTACCGAGTGGCCGAACGGCCCTCACGACGCCCGAAGCGTTCTGCCTCCGGCAGCAATCGGGCGGCGTCCCGGCACCGACAAACGGCCCGCTCCCAACGGTCGCGAAGAAAGGAGCGATCGGCATGGCGACCGCCCAAACTCGGTCGCTCGTGATGCCGCGCAACGGCCCGCGTCGCGGGATTCATTCGAACCCGCTGTACGACCCGGCGGATCGACCACTACACACGGTCACAGCGAAGAACACGGACGGCTACCTCGTTTCGCCGTCGATCCTGCACTACTCACACGGCGGCTCGCTGCGGGATATTGACGACCCGATGCCGACGATCGCGACCGAGAAAGGTGGCGCGTTCGCACTTTCGAATCCGATCGTTGCACCGTTCCTCGATGAGCACTACGGCAAGGGGCGACCACAGCCGATCGACTCTCCGCTCCCGACCGTCACCAAGAAAGAACGCTTCGCGCTGTGCGTGCCCGAAGTGTTCCCGTACGGCCTCGACGTCCGCTATCGGATGCTCGAGCCACACGAACTCAAGCAGGCTCAGGGCTTCCCCGAGAGCTACGAGCTGGCCGGCGGGACGAAAAAGAGCGTCACGGCACAGATCGGAAACGCCGTGCCCGTAAACCTCGCGCGGGCACTCTGTCGTCACCTGCTCGTCGATGAAACGCCGAGCCTATCGCAGTTCGGCGGCGGTGTCACAGCCGACCCAGCGACGAACGTCCCAGCGTATTCGGAGGTGATCGAGAGCGATGACTGAGAACGGAGCTATCGAACGCGGGCGCAAATACGGCCACGTCCTGACGGCGATCGCGTCGGCCGAGACGCCACCAACGCGCTCGGAGTTAGCACTCGAGACACATCGATCGAAGTCACAACTCAGACGCATCCTCACGAAGCTTCACGAGGAGGACTGCATCGAACCCGTCCCGGATGATGACGACCAGCGACGAGTGCGCTACACACTCGCCTACGAGGTCCAATGAGTACCCAGAATCCACCCACGCAAACGCAACCGACAGCCCGACTCGAGTGGCCGACGCTCGACCTCGAGCACGACCCACAGCCACTCGAGGAAAACGAACGCATCGAAACCGAACAGTCCTCACTCGACGCGTTCGGCGTCCCAAATCCCAGAGAACCAACGCCAACCCCTACGTTTCCGGTCGACGACCGCCCCACGACCGAACAGGCCCCGATCTTCCAGTTCCCGCGCCCGTGGATCGACGATGCCGATCGCCTCGAGCACTATTTCGACGAGCGCGAGTTGTCGATCTCCGACCTGTCGGACCTACTCGGCACGTATCGAAGCTTCGAGACCGTTCGCGACCGCCTCAAGCACTACGGAATCAGAGTTCCCGACGACCATCGGACGCTCGCACAGCGCCTCGAGTCGATGGAGCCGGGCGACGTCGGAGATGATCTTCCAGCGGCATTCCGGGGTGGTGCCGCGTGAGCGACGACCAAGAGCCAGAGTGGAACCTCGTGCCGGAATCCGAACAGGCCTCACAAGCAGACGTCGCTCGAGCAATCAACAGCGCGGAGGGAAACGGATGACGGCCGGCCCAACGCTCGCGGTCCTGTTGGTCGGACTGACCGGACTGGGACTGCTGGTCGCGTACTACGGCGCGCGACTGGCCGCCGAATACCTGCGACTCGAGCACAGCGAGGGCATCCGACGATGAGCACGACCGGCGACCCGTTCGACTACGACCACGATCTCGAAACCCTGGAAGAGCCGACAATCGAGCACACGCACATCAAACGCGACGACTGGCCGGATGAGCTCGCGCTGTTCGATCCGTCCGCGAACCAGGGCGAACTGCGAAATTGGATCGTCGCCGAAGGCACTGAGTCGTTCGTCTCGCTCGAATCGATGCGATAGACCGCGCTGGTATTCACGCCAGACCTCGAGTGCAATTCTCGACGCGCGGTCGTGTGGATGCCCCGGCCCGAGTATCCCGACTGGTCCTCGCACGGACTTGAGCGTCTGTAGCGACCTCGTCACGGCGGACAGACTGACCGTTGCGCTTCGACCACTGGATAGGTCAGTCACAATCGGTTGCGCACCGATCGGGCCCCATTCTCGTGCCTTACACGTTCCTGCCAGACTCGAGAATCTACTCTAGCACTTGCTACTGTATGACATTGGTAGTAATAGACCCAAACGTTTATTGCAGTAGGGTATATTACTACCAAGTAGGAAGATGATGACTGGTAAACTCACCACCGACGACAGCACCGAAGCGAAAATCGCCGACCTGTACGCAGACACCACCGGCACAGAAGTTGAGGTTGTGGCCGAAACAGGGTGCGTCAAAGCCACTGTGACTGGTTTCGACGTTGTGGACCTCGATTCCGAGGGCCACGTCGTGCGCCGCGTCGTTCATCTCGAAATCGACGACAAGCGCAATGCAAAAATCACGATCGACGACGACGGACACGGTCGATTCTCACCGACGCTCGAATACGAAACGTGCGAGGCCTGGAAGACGCACACAACGTGCGAGATTATCGACGACATCCGACGACTAGACGATAGTAACGGCGAGAAGGATATCGTCACCGACGGCGGCGAAGACATCACCGCACACGTTGACGACGAAACGATCGAGAGCGCAATCAACAGCAACGACGGCCCAGACCACCCAGACGCCTGGACTGTCGACGAAATCCGCGACCTACTTGCGTGGGTCCAGCAGTGTGCCGAAGAGGCCTGGGATGTCTACATGGATCAAATCGAAGATGCCAGCGCAGAAGTCGTTTACGAGGACGGTAGCACCGTCGTCCTTTCGACTGGTGACTTCAACAGCGTTGCAGAAGAACTCGAGTTCTACGATGGCGATCTTGAAGTGGGCGATATCGCCATGTCGATCGTCACGGAGATCCACCACGAGCTGGCACGCGAACGGTGTGACTACAGTTGGTCGGTCTCGTACCCCTTCGTCGCCCGCAAGCCCGATGGTGTCGACGACGGCCAAGACTACGTCGAGGCAATCGTAAACGGCCTCCAGCGCAGGGGGCTCACCCCAGGACAGGCATGGGCGTACTACGGCGTCGAAATTCGTGGCAACTCCCAGAATCGCTGGGGGAACCGAAAAGGCGACCACGATCACAAAAACGTCTCGGACGCACTCGAGAAGGCGAAGCAGAAACTGCCGTGACCGGCTGGGCGGATCTACTGTATCATCATACCACCTGGGCCACATTACAACCTATAGTAGTAAGGTATAAGTACTCGGCGGTACTACCTATGGTTGTAGAAGAAAGATGACTCAGGAAATCAGCGTCACCAAGACTGAAGATCACTACGAAATGCAGTTCGACGGGGGAAGCGCGTACCCTGTCCCCACGAGCGCGATCGACAAACTCGATGACGATCTCGTCCCCGAGGAGACCGGCGATTCCGTTTCGTTCGTTGGCGAGTACGGCGGTCACAAGCACATGAAGAACTTCGACGTTGAGGAAGTGCTCGAGGCACCTGGCGATGACGAAGCCGACGAAACCGACGACGAGTCTTCTAACGACGAGAACCGCGCGGAGCCGACGAACGAACACGTTAAAGACGACGGATACCAGAAAGCAGCCGGACAGGCCCAGCAGATTGAGGCGCAGCGTGCGTTCAACTCTAAACCTCCTGAGGAAGACAATGGTCGGCTAATGACCGACGGCGGCCAGCCAGCCGACGAAGCCGAACCGACGTTCGACGAGCTAACCGAACTGCTCGAGTCTGGATTGAGTCCCGCCGAGGCAATCGACTACTACGCCGTCGAAGAACGCGGCCGGACGCAATCGGAGTGGTCCGAGGCTCGTGGCTGTAGCCAACAGAGTGTATCGAAAAACGTCAATCAGGCCAAAGAGATCCTATCTGACCCACGCAACCGGATCAACACGGTTCGGGTGCCAGTCGACGACTTGATCGAAGCGCTTCGATTCAACAACCAACCGCCGGAGTACACGAACCGCCGAGCCGCTGTCCTTCGAGTGACGCCGCCGTTCGAATCGACAACTGACGCATCGATCTACTACAGCGAGGAGGGCAACTACTATCCCCCCGACCTCTCACAGGAACCCATTCACATCAACCCGCGCGTGTTCGTCAAGGACCGCGACGACACCCGACTCCCGAATCGCAACGACGAACGCGCTCGAGCGAAAGAGATGCTCGACGACCCAACCGAAGACGAGATTGACGAGTTCGTCACCGAAGCGTTCGACCTGTGGGAAGAGTTCACCCGCAAGGCGCTGAAATCGGAGACCGACATTAACGACAGCGAGCACCAGTACCGGGAGAAACACGTTGTGTCGGTCGAATACCTCGAAGACGAGTAGCTGTTTCAGACCGTTGTGCTTGACTCGGTTGTGCAATTTCGCACGTAGAAGCTTAGAGACGTCTAGTTTCTGGATTAGTGAACGTCACACAGACATACATCTTAATTAGGGATGCGGCCCATTCACTGTATGGTTCGCCACAGCCACCAAGACGCCCTTTCTGAATCGGAGTTCACGCAGCTCCTCGAGTCGACCGACGACCTCTCGAAACCCTACGATGCCGAGTGTCTGTTCGTCCTGGTCGCAGCGGGACGCCTCGGCATGCGCGCGGGAGAGATCGCGCACCTACGCGAGTCGTGGATCGACTGGGATACCAACCAGATCCAAATACCGCGCTTCGATCCCTGCGACCACGGCAAGAACGGTACTGTCTGTGGCTACTGTCGCGCGCAAGCAGACCTTGCTGTCGAGAACGGCACCTACGGAACGCTCGAGGAAGCTGTCGAGAACCGTTGGGAGCCCAAGACTGAGAATAGCGCGCGAGCGATTCCGTTCGATTTCGACCCGTTCATCGAGACCGTTGTCCGCGAGTTCTTCGACGACCGCGACTGCTGGCCACACTCGCGCGTCTCCATCAACCGGCGCGTCGATCGGGTGCTCGAGGCCGCCGGCTATCCGACGTCCAAGTGCTACCCGCACAGCCTTCGGGCGACCGCTGCAAGTCATCACGCCTATCGTGGGCTGCCAGCAGCCGCTCTCCAGTCTCTTTTCGGCTGGAGCAACCTCCAGACCGCACAGAAATACCTCCGGCTCAGTGGCGGTGCAACGGCGAAGGCGCTAAAAGATGCGCACGGCGATTAATTCTATCGGACAGTGATCGGCTGTATAGAATGCCAGTCGAAGTCGTCTTCCGGCCCGTCGTCGTCAGTGTACCAGCCACAATCAAGGCATACGGTTGGATGATGGGCCCCGACGTGGCGGAGTCGGATTGATTCGCAGTCGCCGCAGTGGGGTTCAGTGCCAGTCATACGTCGACCACCTCGTCAGTGTCTCTGAGGCAGCATTCCCCGACAGTACCCGCGTTTGGATGTATAACCGCGTCAAGTGGGAAGCCGCGGTCGATATCATGACCGCACCGGTCGCACTTCATCGGCTATCACCAGCTTGACTCATGAACCAGCGGATCTCTTCCCGATCGAAGAACGACGCGCCACACGACGGGCACTTCTGTCGGCGCGGGTTGAACGAAGGCTCGTCTCTGGTTTCCTGCCACCCACAATCGCAGATATTAACATCAGTCGCCACTGCGCCCACCTCCCAACACCGCTTCTATCTCGATCCGTTCCGGGCAGGCAAGACACTGGTACGTCGATCCGGGCGCGTTCGAGGGGCTGATCTGACGGTGCGGTGTCTCGTCTTCGCAGCCATCACACCAGCGTTCAGTACTTCTCGAGGACCGTTCGGTTTCAGTCATCGGCACCCTCCGAGATTTCATAAAGCCCACGGTGGACCTTCTTAATCAGACCAAGACGCTTCAAGTCCTGGAGTCGCCCTCGGACGTATTCCTGGCTGACGTCAAGCTCATCTGCGAGATAGCTTGGTGTACAACGCCCTTGCTCGAGCATGTCGAGCATCCCGATCTCAGTCTCGGTAAACTCCTCTTCGTCGATCTCCGACCGGTCCATCACGAGTTGATAGCGTTCGTCCATCGTAAGATAGTTTCTATTCAACCTGCTACGGCTTCAGTGTTACGATGGGTAATATACGAAAGACACCTTACTATTAGTAAGAACTAAGTTCTCTCGAGTTGAGAGTAGTGATATGGAAGGAGAGACAGAAAGCGACCAATCCGGAGAAGGAGCCAATCACGTATCCGAAGCGCGGCGGACGGCGATGCGTACCATCGAGGACTGGGACTTCCTGAATGAAGAGGAGAAATACGGCACGCTCCACAAAATAGTCGATCAACTCGCGAAAGCTGAGGGTAATGAGGTGGGAGTATGAGTCTTCACGAGTGTCCGCGATGCGGCAAAGAGGTCGCAACGAACTCCACGTCGGCAGGCGCGTTCAACCTTCCCCCGACGTTACACTGCGTGCACGACGAACAGGCAGTGGAAATGGAAGTGGTCAGCGAGGCCGACCTGCTCGAGGAGGCGATCGTTCATGAGTAGCGACCAATCTGGCGAGGGAGTTCAGCACAGCGATACTAACAACGACGCGGACCTACACGAAACCATGAACGCAGACAACGACACGGCCGAGGTTGAAGAGACGAACGAATGGCACGGCATCCCACAGATGATCGGAGAGGCGATCAACAACACTGATTACGGCGTTCACCACTGGGGCGGATACATCGTCCGGCGGACAGAGGATGACGCGATCGCCATTCACCGAGTCGTCGATCAGGCGACGACTCGTGATGAGCTGGAGACCGAGTCCGACTACGTTGCCGACATGTGGGACTACGTTCTGGCTGGCGAGGACTGCGGATACATCTCACCGCCCGAAGAGGGGTGGGAATCCGAGACCGAGCACCTACCGGAAAGCATCTTCGGGGGTTACGAATGAGCGACCAATCCGGGGACGAGACAGAGCACGTTGTGAGTGAAGTGGCAGTCCGGATGGTCGACGGCGATGGGCCGGACTATCCGATGACTCAAGAGGACTGGGACGAGCTTCGCGACGCTCCGAATCCGTTTGCTGGTTCGTCCAACTCCGACGAGTCGGGCATCGATAGCACACTGGAGTTTCTTCAACAATGACTCAGAATAGCGAACAGTCCGAGGACGGGACCGAACACTCCTCGAACGGAACATACCAAGACCCGTGTCACAAATGCGGGGCGCGGATGATCGGCGTCTCGAAAGAGGAGTACATCGAGCACCTCCGAGAGAACGGGGAAGAGTTGGCCGCCGACATCGTGGAAAAGATGGTGGTGGACGAATCTGATTGTGCCGACGCAAAACCACCAGAGGACGGTAGCGTTTGCGCCGACGCAAGCGGCTACCAGCCCGAAGAGTGTCCCGGGTGTCTCGAGCCGGTCAACGCCTACGTCGAGGTGATCGTTGGCGAGAACGGGACTGTCTCTAAGAAGTCCTGTATTGAGTGCGGCCACGAATGGGTAGAGCGGTATGTAGACACGGATACTCAACGAGGTGAAACGTAATGTCCGCCGATGGTACCAGTCACGACAACTCCTCGAGCGGGACTGAACGCTGGTGCGATGGCTGCGAAGACGAGACCCCGCACCGTCAGATCAGTCCCTCGAGCGCACCCGGATCAACGTTCCAGTGTCTCGCCTGCCCCGAACGGATCGAGATAGAAGCGGCCTTAGGAGGTGGTCGCAGTGGCGACTGACGTTAATATCTGCGATTGCGGATGGCAGGAAACCAGAGGTGAGTCTTCGTTCAACCCGCACCGACAGAAGTGCCCGTCGTGTGGCGCGTCCTTCTTCGACCGTGAAGAGATCCGCTGGTTCATGCGTCAAGCGGGTGATGGCCGATGAGTGCTTTCCGCACACTAAGCACGGGGAGTGAACAATGACGGACAGTGCACGATCTGGAAATGAAGACAATCAGTTCTCGAGTTATCACGCGGAATACTGCGAAAACTGCGGCCAGCTCGTCGACGCAAATGAGGAGATCGCAAACGAACTCGAGGAACCGGTGCATCGGGTCGACATAATCGAGGCTATCGGCCCGTTCGAGGAGGTAGGCGAAACCGTAGCCCTCGAGCAAGGAACGTGCGAGTGCTCTGGGCAGATCGTGAAACGGCACTACGCCTACCCGGCTGGGAACGTTCCTGAACCGGACGTAGAAACACCCGAACCCGACGACGAGGACGCTTACCAGGGGAGACACCCAGACGACGACGCGCTGTTCGCACCGACTGATGAGCCGCAACCGGACGACTTCCAGGAAGTTCGCGAGATTCCAGGCCTCAAAGGCCGTGATTCAGAATGAGCGACCAATCAGAGAAAGACACCTATCACAAAGGCAGTCCGTTCCCGTATCCTGGCGGAAAGGGCAGGTACGCAACGAACATCATCGAGCAGATGCCTGACCACGAATGCTACGTCGAAGTATTCGGCGGTTCCGGGGCCACGCTATACAACAAACCTCGATCGGACTGCGAGGTGTACAACGACGTGAACGACGATTTGGTTCAGTTCTTCCGAGTAGTTCGCGATTGCGTCGACGAGCTGGCCGAGTGGCTCGAGATGGTGCCGTACTCGAGGACTCTTTACGAGCAGTGGGCTTCCGAGTACTACAACGGAGAACGGCCGGACGACCCAGTTGAACGTGCTGGTCGCTTCTACACACTCCGCTTCATGCAGTGGGGCGGCGTCATCGGAATGAAAAACGGGTTCAAGGCCCGTTCCACGTTCCGTAGTCCAGCGAAGACGTTCAACAATGCCCGCGACCGAGTCCGATCCATCGCGAAGAGATTCAGCTCAGTCATAATCGAGAACCAGGACTGGCGAGAAATCCTCGATGCATACGACGGCGGCCACGTCTTCATGTATCTCGACCCGCCGTACCTTGACCGGGGACGATACTATCACGCCGAAGGATTCGATCATGCAGCGCTCGCGAACGCGCTCGTGTCCGTTGATGCGAACTGGATGGTGTCGTACGACGAGGTCCCTGGCGAGTTCGTTGCACAGATGATCGGCGAAACCAGATCCGGTGCGCGGCAGTTCTACGTCCTCGAGATGGACGGCTATCATCAACTCGCTCAGGGACACGGAAGCAGTGGCGATGAGGTGACTGAACGGTTGGTGTGCAACTTTGATCCGACGTCGACGGCACAGTTCGTCGACGGGAGCCAGCACCAGTCAAAACTGTCGGAGGTGTCGGCGTAATGCCCTCCCAGCGAACCATGCGAACCGCGAAGATCCAAAAGCTGCCGTATCAGGAGTGCCCGATCTGTGGAGAGGAGCTGCATGGCGGATACAAGGCTTCGACGTGGCGACGACACCGACGCCAGCACTACGACTGGGGTGAGAAGCTTTGAACAATCAGGATACTCGAACTGATCGCCACCCAGCAGACAAAGCGTACGATGAAGTTTGCGACGAAATGGCCAAAGGTGGACCAGAGTTCCACGATATCGCAGAGCAGGCGGTCCATAGAATGCGGAACCGATGGAAGCAATTTGGTGATGAAAGCCAATCCGACCGCAACGACGCCGAATGGGTCCGCCAGTCGGTGATCGACGACGTACGATCAGGCACTCGGATCTCCCGATCGGGTGCGTGGGTCGCTGAACGGTTCGATGAGCATGGTGAGATCCGAGTCTACAAAGTCGATGAGGTGCTGGAACTATGATCTCCGGCCTGAAGTGCCAAATCGGCCTACACGCCGGCAAGATGCAGACGAGGCACGAAATTCAAGAGGGACAAGGTCTCGAGATCGACGGTCTAAGCGCATTCGTATGTTCCCGCTGCGGGACGGTGATAGAATGGGTGAAAACCTCTCGGATACCGTCTATGGCGTTCCGAAAGAGGTCGCAAAGGATAGGCTTGCGAAGAAGGTCAAAGAGTTCGAAGACCCGGAGGATGCAGCATGGGGCTGGATCGAATATCGATCGCTGGCCTTAGCCCGCCTCGAGCTAGGCGAGCCACCTGTCCCGGAATACCTGGAAGGAAAACTCGAGGTCGACGACGTTAGGAAGGTCATTCGAGGTGAGTACAGTGACGAGTAACGATCAACTCGCGGGCGGGATTTCACAGGAGCGGTCCAAGTTTTCATATTAGTTGCCGTGGTAGTGGGCACATGGCCGAAAACAAATCAGAAGAGAGTTCTAACTCTGATGTTGGCTCGGGCCCCTTTCAGAAACTCGAGATAGCAACGGATCACGAAGATCGTGCTGAACGCCTCCGCGCCGAAGCCAAGCACGAAGTTCTTGAGAAAGTCGACGAAAAAATCCCGTTCGAATGCCGAGTGACGGTGACTCTAAAGGGGAAGGCATTCAACGTGACTTGTACCCCAGATAAATTACAGAAAGATATTGATGACGATTTCGACGAAGAGGTGAACGTAACTACACCAATTCGATTTACTATCGGTGACCAGGATCGGGATCAAGGAGAGCGAATCAAGAGCATCAAGGAACTAATCTCAGACATAGAATTGGAGTATGACGAAGGTGCTCCTGTTGAAGTAATCCTTGAGCGGGCAGCAGATATTGGGATGGACCGTTCGAAGGCTGAACATGAAATAGAGAAACTCAAACAGAAGGGAGAGGTCTACGAACCAATAACGGATTACCTACGACCGACATAGCTTCCACAACCCCATGTGAATGAAGCGCGCGCACGTTACATTGCGACATTGAAGAGTAGCAGGTGCACTCTCGGGGCACAACATCTATCCTCCCAACGCATGTACCTTCACACGCCAACACTAGTTGGCTGTCAAAATACCAGATTCAACTGGGGCGGCTCTGCCGCCACTGACTCCTACTCCTCCTGAGTAGCTACAATAAACTCACCAGTTCCACCAGTCCCGATAGATACACCAGACTCAGTAGTCCCAATAGGTGTAATAGGTGCAGTAGCTGTAATAGGTACAGTAGCTACACCAGCTATTACAGTCGTAAGAGGTAGCATTAAGTAACACTTTGGAGATATACTAATTGCCCGTTGAAACAAGCTTCAGTAGCACAATAGGTACCTATTGGACTTGCGACGGGCGGAGTCAGATACAATGGCAGACACAGACCCACGTGCAGTGAGCGTCGTCATCCTGAAAGGCGGCGTCGGGAAAAGCACCACGTCGATGAATCTCGCTCGCCAGCTCGCAGAGCATGGTAACGTCCTATTCGCGGATCTGGACCCGAACGGTCACGCGACGAATGGGCTCGGATTCGGATCGGTCTACCGTGGTGACACGGACATCGGCGACGTCATTCTCGAGGGCAACTCAACTCCAGGTGATCTCATCGAACCGACCGAGTTCGGCTTTGATCTTCTCCCATCCTCAAACACGCTCGAGGACGTGGAAGATGATCTCAAAGGGGCAATGCAAGGCTCGGCGCGAATCAAACAGAAAATCGTCGACCCGCTACTGGGAGACGAGTACGAGTACATCGTGTTCGATTGCCCGGCGTATCCGGGAATGCTCAACAACAACGCACTCGTCGCGACGGGCAACGTCATCATCCCGATCGAGCCGGGGTCGAGCGCTATCGGTGGGTACCAACGCACGATGGAGCGGCTCATCGAACCCGCCCGTGAGTACATCGACGTGGACGTACTCGCCATCGTCCCGAACAAACTCGAGGATCGGATCGACCAGCAAACTGAGGATAGAGAACTGCTCGAGAACCTGAATACGGCCAGTTACGAAGTCAATCCCGGCGAGGAACTCCCATCGGTCGTACCGAATTTCGCTCGCATCTCGAGCGAGGAATTCGACCAGATTGACGCGGGCGAAATCGAGACACCCAAGCCGGGAATCCGTGCTCGGGCTGCCCTCTCTCGCTCACTGAGCGAGAACCAACCGTTGCAGGATTACAAACCCGACAGCGACCAAATCGAGTACTACGAGGAACTCGCGACCATCGTCTCGAACGGAGGGGTGGACCGATGACGAATCCGTTCGACGACCTCGAGAGCGACGACACGGACGAATCGAGCGAGCCTGACGCACAAGAAGACGCTGAAGCGTCGGCTATCGAATCGAGTCCAACTGAACCCAGCGAACCAGAGCCCGAACCAGACGCCGAATTACCGCCATCTGAGACTGGCCCGGCGTTCGAATACTCCGAAGTACGTCAGCGGCCGCTCTACGCTCGCGATAAGACGTGGTCTGAATTCGAGAAAACGTTCCGGACTCGAATTGGACCGAAACTCGCGGAGGCTGATGTTGTGGACGAAGAAATGCGAGAGACACATGACGCGGTGCTTCGGTTAGCTATCGAAGAACCCGACCGCGTAGCAGAACTCCTACTCGAGGCGCGACGAAACTCGTAACGCCCTATTTCTGTTCGAATCGTTCGTGTGGCTCGAGTACCGTCAACTCGGAAAGACTCAACTCGGGGTTGGACTCGAGGAGATCGTGGCCGCAGGGCCGACAGATCGGAACGGACATTCCCGACTGCTCGAACGCGAATATCGCGCCGGCCTCGCAGTCCTGACTGAACGCACACCGTCGGCGCTGCGTTGTCGAGCTCACTGCTCGTCACCCCGAAGCACCGCCAACTGTCGCTCACTGACAATCCGCTCGTCGACGCGCTCGTATGCGACCGTCTCGGACACGGTCTCGAGGTCGGACAGCGCCCGTCCGTCGAACTCGTGGTAGGCGTGATACTTTCGCGTCTCGCCTTCGACGACGTCGTAGTACCACGTCCATCCGGTTCTGTCGTCTCGGCACCGAAGCACCTCGCCCTCTCGGAGTCGTGCCAGCGGCCCGATCTGTGCAGTTCGGCCAGCGTCTGTCTCGATGCTCATCTTCGAATCACCTGATTTCGTCGGCCTCGAGTACTCGAGACGCTTGAAATCCTATACAGTGGTTACATGTAACATACGTAAAAGCGTATCCCCGACAACCGGGCGTGTAGGCTACTCGAAAGTTCTGGATTGTGATGTTGTCGGCGGTACTGTTATGCACCGGCAAGCCTACTCATTTCGTATGGGAAACGGCGATCACAACGACTCGTTCTACGTTCCTGGTCCAGAAGGGAATCGCTCTGGACACGCACTCGACGACGATCTTTCCGACCGGATCCGGTCGTTCACACACAGCCTCTCGACTACTCCACCGGGCGAACTCGATTCGCGAGCACTCGACACGACACAACGTCCCGACGACGGACTCGATTACACGGACGAAAACGACCTCGAACAGCCGGATACATGCCCGGATTGTGGGTTCGAACCTGTCGACCCAGATGTCCAGGTCGCAGACGGTCCCGACGAGTTACTCGAGGCTCGCGCGGCGGCATACAGTGAGCAGGTGAACCAGTTCTGGCGAACGACGACGGAAACCGAAGCCGACGGGAGATTCAGGATTGTGATTAGCTGTCCCGACTGCGGGGAAACGGTCGTAGAAGACACTTGTGAAGCCAGTGATCGGTTCATGGCGATCGCAAACGGCGAACACTACGACTAATGCTGTAGCCTAACGCCTATTCTTCTTGAGTCGCCCGGCCAGCGTCGGTGTCGGGCCAGTCGTCGCGGCGATACTCACCAGCGTGATCTCCATTCACGTGTTCGGTTAATTCGTCGAACCGCCGACCGTGAACGAACAGTCTGGGGACGGGCACTCGTAGATTTTCGTGTCGTCCATGATTTCGGATACGTATGAGATCGTGATAGGTGGTGTGCTCGAGAATGCAGTTTGACGCAATCACTTTGTATCAGTGCGAGAATGTCTACTTATGGGGAAATTTAGAACTAATGTTGGGATTGCACTCCTTTCGCTCGCGGGCGCGATTGGATTACTGGAACTGTCTGGATTCACGGACGAACTTGGTGTATCCACCTTCGATGCACTGGCGTCGGTCCCGCTCGAAATCGCTGCTCCAATTCTGATCGTCATAACGGTACTGGCGATCTGGGACCCAGATGTGGCGTGACGAATCAGGACCAGATTTCACTTTCAGGTCGGCCTCGCTAGTTAAAATACAGTTCCGATAGAACATGGTATCGTTCATGGTAGAGCGAGAGTCACGAGAAATGCGAAAGCACGATACGTACAAACAAGACCACTGGACCGTCCTCGACATGGAACACGTCGATAAGGTGTTTGTGGCGAACTCTGAAACGAACGGGACACCGGTCGTGCGGATCGATATGGATGGATCTATTGCACCAAGTACGATGAACGACGTCGGTGAAGAAGGTGATAATGTCCAGACTTCGGCGTGGGTTCCGCTTCCCGAAGCCGTCGAACTGAAACACACCCTCGAGAACGCAATTGACGCAGCTCGAAGCGAACGGTGATGTGCCTTTGGTCGTGGTTTTATCAATGAAGACGCGGCGAACGTCGGCATGCCACCGTGGACACCACAAGAGGACTTGCTCGTTATCGAGGCGCTCGTCGAGTACAGCCACCGACAGCAAGAACACGTTCCGGAGCGATCGGCTCGAGCGTGGGTGCTCGCGAAAGGCCTCGCAGCGAGCCACGGTCTTGAGATCGAGGATGCACTTCGACAGAGAACGGCGCTCGAGAGGGCGTCAGACGTTCGTTTTTGACGGATTCATATCTAGGAGTAGACTTGACGGATTCATATCGCGGTATATGGTTTATAACATGGGAAACTAACCGTACAGACCTCGAGAACTTCGAAATCGAACGAATCAGACGTATAACAAACTACTTTGCTAAAAGGCGATTTGACCAAGTAGTTTTACTAGGGTCGAAGCTGTACCCCACAGTGAGGATCATGGCAAACAGAAATTCAGGGGGTTCGACCGGTGCAGATGGAACATCAGACACGTTGACGATGGATGACGCAACGCATTTACTGAGTTCCTACCGAAGGCGGTTTGTTATAGATGTCCTCACGGAAAATGCCAGTATCACGCGAAGCAAACTCTCAGATGAGGTCGCCGCGCTGGAAAATAATATCTCGGTGAGCGAGGTAACGGGGAAACAACGCAAGCGGACCCATACATCAAACAGACAAACGCATCTGGAAAAACTGGAAGATGCTGGGATATTGAACGTGGGCGATAGAGAGCCAATAGAACGAGGCCCGACGTTCGATAACGCTGTTGAGATTCTACAGACCCTGCGTGATCTCTGCGAAGATACGAAATGAACGCAGATAGAACCCACTCTCGAGCACGCAACCGTGGGGGTCAGACCGTCGAAGACGCTATTTCGCGCTACCTGAACCACAAACTCGAGTCAGGGGGCAGTCGCTCGACGATGAAACCCGTCCTCGAGTCGTTCGCTGCGTTCTGCACTCGAGAGAGCGTCGAATACGTCGACGACCTGGACTCGAGTGACTGTCGAGAGTTTGGCCTCGAGCTGCGCGAGCACTACATCGACGGCGAGATCGCCGGCTCGACCGCCAACACCTACTTCGCGTACGTCCGGGCGTTCCTCTCGTTCTGCGTCCGCGACGAGCAACTGGATACGAACCCCGCGGCGACCGAGAGCGCCGAAGAGTTCCTCCCCGAAGACCGCCCGTCCGGAGAGACGCAGTTCTGGGAACCGGCCCAACGAGACCGACTGCTCGAGTACGCCGACGAACGGGTCCGCATGGCTCGCGAGGAGACCATCGACGTATCGGTCGAACGTGCATACCGCGACCGGACGATCGTCGTCCTACTCGCCGAACTCGGCCTTCGAGGGGCCGAGATGTTTCGGGATACGAACGACGATGAGCGAACTGGCCTCCTGTGGGCGGACGTCGACCTCGAGAGTGGCCGGATCACGGTCTTCGGGAAGTCACGCGACCGCGAACCCGTCGGGCTCACGAAAGCCGCTCGCAGCGCACTGGAGCGCCTCGAGCGCGTACAGGACCCGCCGACTGACGACTGGCCGCTGTTCCCGACCGATCACGCTGCGAGCAAGTACGCCGCCGTCGAAGACGCGACCGGTGAGCGTCCCGAACCCGGCAGTGACATTGACACGATCTGTCGCGACAAACGGGTTGCACCGCCGTCGATCACGAAAGAGGCCGGCCGCCAGATCCTGAAACAACTGACTGGAGAGGCGGGTATCGAACTCGAGGGCGACCAGGAGTACCTGCAACCTCACGGGGCGCGGCGAGCGCTCGGCGCTGAACTGTACGAAAAAGGCCACTCGGAACTCGCCCAATCGGCGTTGCGACACAAGTCGATCGAGACGACGCACAAGGCGTATTCGGATATCAAAGCGGAGGACGTCGCGCAGTCGATCGATGAAGTGAGGGAGTGACTATGGGATCGAGAGAAACGTACACATGCACCTGCTCGACGTGTGGATATCACCGTGAATTCCTTGAAAAGTCGAAGGCGAAGCGTGCTCGTAACTACCACAAGTACAAAAGCGGACATGCGGTCGGCGTAGGGTCGAGTGTGGTGCAGAGCCCAAGTGTGTTCACGAAATTGCAGTACTGGACGTACGAGCGTTCGTACGAGTTCGAACGGAACTACAAGTGGTGGATGTGGTTCTATCAGTTCCGCTAAATACGGCCTACGAGTTCACCGCTCGAGGACGAAATACCCGTCTCGACGGAACACCTTCCCGTCACGGGTGCCGTACGTCCTGAACTTCTGAAGGCGCTCTTCAACGATCGAGTCGGGGTACTCCTCGAGATTGTCTTCAATATCCGACTCCTCAATACGCGCGTTGTTCTGCTTGAGCGGTGTGTAGACGTGCTTTCGAACGCGCTCACGCAGCTTCTTTCGGGACGTCTCCTCGCCGACGATACCGTACTCGAAGAGATTCGTGGCGTAGTGCTGTCCCAACGTCGTTGCGTACTGGCCGTCATCGGCCAGTGACTCGGCGTGCTCGAGGACTTCATCAACGAGCGAGTCGATGTCGTCGCGTGCAATCCGTTCGCGGTTGACCGTCGCGATGTACCGCTCCGTGCCGTCAGCATCCTCGATCGTGTAGGCTTCGATCAGGATTCGGTTTGGCGTCTGCTCCGGCGGTTCGAACAACTGCAATCGGTATCGCGCTCGCATGAGCAACAGGTAGCCGAGCCGCGCCGCCACACCGGACAGCAGGGCCACGATCGCAGCGACCAGCACCGACAGTTCGAACGCAATCGCCATCAGATACGCAAAGAAGATGACGCCAAACGGCATTGCACGACCGAACAACGCGAGTCGAACCGACCGACTCGAAAGCGTGTGTCCGATCGACGCCCGAAGATCTGGCCAGACGTCTTGAATCTCCCATGCGAGGACGGCGACGACGCCGATAAAGAGCAACCCGGCAACGATCTGGATATCGGTACTGCCAGCCCAGAACGCCGCCCAGACCTCGATCAGCCGTCCGTTCAAAAGCACGACCCCGAGATAGACTGGGATCAACGTGGCCGCAATCGCTGCAATCGTCGCGTAGATCCGACACGCGGCGAGATAGGCGACGAGCAACCACGACTCGAGGTCGCGCTCGGTCGCCGCGTTCAACGCACGGAATCGAAGATGGTTGAACGCCGCCCACAGGCCGAATCCAACCATCGCGAGCGCGGTGACGAACGCTGCGAGAAAGCCAATCGTTGCGAACACCGTCTCGGCAGTCGGGTCGCCGGTCGCCTGCCCGATCATCGTCGGGATGACACCAGCCGCCCACACGGCGACCACTGCTTGAACGAACAGGTAGCCAAGACCACGGTCGGTAAGGTGTGGCGTTGCGTCGACCGACGGCGTGGCGTAATCCAACAGCGCGAGCGAGACGCCGCCGAGAATCAACACCAGGCCGATGACGTACCAATGGACGTAGAGCAACTCGTAGGCCAACAGGCCGTAACCAAGTCCCAGCGCCCAGACGACTTCACCGTAGGGAAACATCCCGAACAGCGTCTGCCCGGTCGCGAGCGTCTGTGTCGTCACTGAGACAACGGTGTCGATAACGGTCGTTCCGTCTGGCCGGCCGGTTTCAGCACTGAACAACGACTCCCACTGCTCGATCGAGACGACGGCCAACGCACCGAGAACCAGGATGGCAATACCTTCCTCGACGAGCCAGATAGCGAGTTTCGGAACGCGCCCGGAAAGCGACGTCCACGAATCCAAGAGCGACCGGTGCACGGCCGCCATTGCCTCTCGAATCGTCGTGTGGTCATCAATCTCGGGATCGTTGGACCACAGCGAGCGGATTCGACCGCGATAACTCCGAAAGTCGGCGTCGGTGGGGATCGCCAGCGATGTCGCCTGTTGGGCTTCGAACGCGGATTTCAGCGCGCTCTTATGAGCCGCCTGTTCACTCGAGAGTCCGACGTACTGCGAGCGCCACGTGGCGACGGCAAGGAATAGGAACGCCGCTGCGATAACACCGACTGCGATAGCCAGTTGTGCCGTCGACGCACCACTGCCACCGGCCTGCAAGAAGGCGTCAGTCGCCAGCATTCTGCTTCACCCCTTTCCGGTGTTGTTCAATCTCGATATCGGCGTCTTCGGCCGGATCGTGATCTTGTAACAGCTTTTCGAGGAACTCGGCGTGCATATCGGCCAGCGGCATGCCGAACATATCGCGGTTGATCTGCGCGGTCTTGAGCCAGGACGAGAGGACGTATCGAAGGCGTTTCGGCCGGCCATGGGCGTCCGTGAACGGATGCTCGCGGACGTGCTCGACGAACTCGAGGAGGTACTTCGTATACTCTTCCTCGTTGCCCTGGAAGCGTCGCAGTTCGGCATCGAGTTCTTCGACCAGCTCGTCGACCGAGTCGGGGGCGCTGAGTTCTGGCCCCATCTCGGTCAGTCGGGTGTCGTGCTCGCGAAGATCGTACTCGACCAACTCGGTATCGTCGACGGCGATTGCGTCAGCGACCGCGCTAATCTTGTCTTTCTCCTCGAGTGCGACCAGTTCTTCGTCGTCGCTACACTCGGGGTCGGTCTGTGGGTGGACCAGTCGTGCAGTGGCATACTGGTCGTCCGAACCCCGGGTGACAGCGGCTCGATACCCATCTTTCCCCATCGCAATCAGTCGGTCCTTGAGCAGATTGCCTGCGCCGACCAACTGTGTGAAGTTGAGCCATGCACTCATGGCATCCTCGCCAAGATCCTCGTGCATCGCTCGGGCACTCCATTCGTCCTCGAGATGGTCGAACATCGTCGTGTTCACGAGCAAGCGATTCCGTTTCTGGTCGTCGAGCTCGGTCAGTTTCTCTTCGAGATCGGCTTCTTCAGCCTCGAGTGATTCGCGCTCATTCGTCCGTTTTCGGAGTTGGCGCGTCACGACGAGGTGGTAGAGTCCGAACAGTGCCAACACAGCCAGCCCGCTCGTGGTGATGAACAGCATCAACACGATCCCGAGGAACTCGCCAGTGAGGGCCTCGGTCGGGTTGTGACGCAGGTTCAACAGCGTCCCGGCAAGGTCGGTCTGTTGATCGACGTCGACGTCATCGCCAGCGATGGCCCGGACGTCACTCTCCCAGTTCGACCAGCGGTCGGCATCGCTCTGATACTCATCGAGCGTCTCACCGGCGACGATTTGCGTATCGGTATCGGAAACCGAGAGTTGGGCGACGTGATCCTCGCGAACCGTCTCGGTTTCGTTGCCGTCGTCGCTATCCTGCTCGTATTCGATGGCGAAATAGACGTGATAGGTGCCGTCGCTATCAGTTTCGAACTCGTAGGCGTCGAACGAGTCGTGCTCGCTAAGGTGTGCCTCGCTCTCTTCGGTGCCGTAATCGAGGACGGTTGCGTTCTCGTCGACGCCCTCGAGTGTGAGTAACTGCGACGACCCGGCAACTTCGTATGTGGTGTAGTTGCCCGACGTGTCGATGTTCACGTCACCGTCGGCGTAGGGCTGTTCGACCTCGAGATCGGCGTCGGTCTGGTTATCTGCAACGGCTGTACCGGCCATGCCCGCGCCGACGAGTGACGTGATCAGCGCCAGCATCGCCACCACTGTAAGCAGTCGCCCGACGCTATTCATTACTCATCGCCTCCATTGTATCTTGCATCACTGGATCTGGGTCGGTTGTGCCGTTCGAACGCGTCTGCGTGTGCTGGTTCTGTGACGCTTGCCCGGCAGCCATCGACACGCTCGGGTTGATCGACTCGAAAATCTCTTTCTGACTGTCGACCAGTTCGTCACGCACTTCTTGACGCGTCTTATTCGCCTCGTGTCGGTACTTATTCCGGGATTCGCGAAGGTCTGAGACCTCTTTCTGAAGATCATCGATACGACGCTCTTTCGTGCGCACGAGGTCCATCAGTCCGTCAATCGTGTCATCGTGGTCTCTCGCGGATGGCCAGACGCGGACGTCCACCTCTGGAGAGGTTGCATCGGGCTCGACGCCGTCGGAGACAACCGACAAGACGGTCCCGTACCACGTCGACACCGATTGTTCGTCAGCCTCTTTGGGAAGGCCCATTCGAACTGGGTCGTCTGCTTTCCGATCTTTCTTCGCGAACGAGCGTGCGAAGTCATCGGAGAGGTCGCCCAGCTCGTAGTGATTGCCGACGGTTCCCCAGAGCGTGAATCCGCGCAACGGTTTGAAGATCGGTTCCTCGCCGCCGTTGGTCGTGGTATACTCGCCGAGGTAGACTTCGACGCCGCCAGGCAAGTTGAGGATCAACCAGTCGAAGTGCTCGAGGCGTTTGAGCATCCAGTTGATCGTGAGCAATCCCGTAACGACGACGATTGTCACAACTGCGACGAGCGTTCGGACGGCCTCGGAGTAGTAGATCCCGGGGAAGAAACTCCGCATGCCGGCGATACCGACGCCCAACAGACAGAGTAGGACGAACGATTTCGAGAGGATGCGGTACTTTCGTTGGGCCAGTTTGTCTCGAAACGACGGCGCGGCCTCGTCACGCCAGGTGTGCGGGTCTTGCGTTTCGTACGGCGTCTTCGCGTTCTCTTCGTCGACGTACTGCTTTGGCCGGAGTTTCTGGCCGGCCCATTCGCGTGCGCGTTCAAGCGCCATCGTTGTCACCTCGATCGGCGTCTGCTGTTTCGGTGTGGATCATCGTTCGTGAATCAGTGTTTGTGTCAGTCGTTACGCGGTACTCGTCGGCCGGTCGGACGTCGATCTCGCTCGGTAGGTCGGGGTCGGTGCCGGGAAAGAGGATGACGCCGACGTCGGGCACGGTAACCGCCGTTGTGTCGCCGCCCGGCTCGAGTGGAAACCCGAGGTGCGTGACGAACTCCGGCGGAAGATACAGGTTGACGCCGTTGCCGTTGGGCGTCAGCGGCCGTGTGACTTCGAGCGAGCCGGTGGCTCTCTGTTGATGGTTTGTCATTGGGGAGTGTCGTGTCGATAGGAAGGCTATACGCTCTCTATAGACGGTGCTCGAGGCGGTGGTCTGTCGGTGAACATGGTGTGATCTGCTGAGAAATCGGGAATTCCGTCGAATTCGGCGGTTTCGGAAGGGGGTCGCGTACGCACGTCAAAAATAGTTGCCAAACTAACCAATTAAACGCGCGCGTACTATTATTCTATGATCTGATTATCCCTGACTTGGGAAGTAAGTAAATACATTCGACCGGTCGCCCTCTTGCGATTACGAGGTGGACTCATTGACCAGTTGTTGGTACACGTCTTTCGTCCACTCGTGGATGGTCCGTTCAGAGTACGGATTTCCAGTGTTCGGGTTGTTCGGAACGGCCTCACGGACCTGTTGAACCGATTCGCCCATCTCTCGGCGTCTTCTCGCCTCTTTCTTGTGCTGGTCTTTCTGTTCCTTCGCAGAGAGTCCGTCATCGTCGTCGGCTTCTTGCTCGCGCTTGAGCTCGTCGACGTCTAACTCGAGGTGGTCGGGGAGACGTGTGTTCCACTCGTGCTCACCCCACTCCTCACTGGTGTACTCAACGCGTGCATGGAGGCCCGTATCGTGGTCGTCGTCATCAAAGACGTGCCACGGTGGCGGTGCGAACTGCACTTGAGACAGGAATGCGCTACCGTCCTCGTTGTTCGGCACCGTTTTCCCGAGCACAGTCCCCCGACCGACTGTATTCGTCTGAATCGACCGGTGATAGGAGCGAAACAGCGACTTGTTGCCGACGACCTTGTCGAACAGTTCCTCGAGCGCGTCTTCGTGCGTCGAGAACGTCACAGCGCGGTTGAATCGCTTCCGAATCCCGCGTTTGATGTCTGTGATGTCCTGTGTGTCGCAGATAAACTCGAGTGACTGCTTCCGTTGCTTGCGAAGGATGTACGACAACTCACCCACGATCGCCTTCTGGAGCGATTGCTCGCGTTCCGTCCCGTTCGATTCCTGCGAGTGCGGAACGACTTCATGCAGCTCACGAGCGACTGCCACTGCCGGCGGTAAGTCTTCGCGGCCCTCGCGTTCGTGGTAGACCGAGTGGAAGAGGTAGGACAGAACCATGAGTTTCTGGTCGTACTCGCTCATGAACTTCTGTGTGAACGCGGTGATGGTGTCGGTATCTCGGAAGACCTCACCCCACTCGAGACGGTGCGGGCACTTCTTGTCCCGAACGAATCCGGTCTGTTGTAGCGTCTCAATCTGATGTAGCGCGCGGCGTTTGAACGAGTCGTTGATCCCCTCCATCGACAGGACCTCTTTCGCGAGGTCTTTCAACGTCCAATCGTTTTTGCTGGCCTCGAGACGGTCGTAACAGGTCCCGATGACTTTCTGTTGCTCGCCGGTCGTCCCCGCCACGAAGTTTTTCAACGAGCGTTTGGTCAGGTCCGACGCCGCGATTGTGAACACGACGATGATCGTGTCGCCATCGTCACCGATCGGAATCTCTTCATCCTGAAAGTCTCGAGTCAACGGGACCAACAACTCGAGGTTCGGCTTTTCGAAGCCATCTATCCCGTTATAGTCCTTGGGGAACCCCATTTCAGACCGAACATCGCGGAGGACGTCTTGCTGTTGTGGGATATCGTACACACCGTTTTCGACCATGTCGGTGTCGACTAAGTCGACAATTTTGAAGTCCTCAGTCCGGTATTCGCGGCCGTCGAACCACTCGTTGGCACAACTGGCCATCCACCGGTCGGCAACCTCTGTCGAGAGGGCCGTACTCTTCCCTTCACCAGTCTCGCCGTTGTAGAGGGTCTTCGTCTCTCCAGCGTGGTAGGATGCAATCTGCACCTCTCCGTTGACGCGGTACTTCGGCGTCTTGAACATCTTCCCCATGTTCATCCCGAACCCAGTCACTGGAGCGTAGTTTCGCATCGACTCGTCGACGATACCACGGTGCATCGCAATCGACTGGAGTGACGTGAACGCACGGTGGACGGTCTCTGGGTTGTGATCGCTGTGATTGAGGAACGACCACAACGCCGCAGCATCGAACTCGTGCTCGTCGATCCGCTCACGCCAGCGTCGAAGTTCTCGTGCCGAGCCGCCCTCGAGTAGGTTCGGTACCAGATGGCGGTCAGTGATATCGGCTAACTGCTCTGATTTCCCGAGGACAATTGCCTGATTGCCCCTCTCTGTTGCTGACCGAATCACTTGACGCTTGAACTGTTGTTGCTGATTCTGCGTTTGATACTGGACGTGCTCACCAAACGTTTGCTCACGCTCCGACATACTCGACCTCCGTATCCCCACGCTCTGAAGTAGGGATTTCACCGTTCTTCAGGGCCATCCAGATCAACTCGAGGTCCGAAAGTACGCTGGCTATAGCTTCTCTATAGGCGGTGTCTGCATCGAACAACCCTGCTGGCGAGCCCGGGTGGTTGTGGGCGTACTCCTCGATCCCTTTCGAGATCGTCGGCGCGTCGAGCACCGTCGGCGGTAGTTTGCCCTGCATCAACAGACAGTTGTTCTCGCACGTGCACAGGGGCTCTTCGCGGTCGGTAGTCGGGTCTTGAAGGTCATCATAGGACTCCGAGAGATAACGCACCAGGAACCGCCGGTACGAGTTCGAGCGCTGGAAGCGAAGAATCTCTGCACGGACTTCGGTTAGCTTCTGCTCTGCCCACTCGTCGACGTCGGTCGGCGCACTGATTCGCTCCTGTTGAATGTTGTCGAGTTTGGCTCTGAACTGTGCCTGAACGTGTTCGTCAAAGTGTTGTTCCATGTTGTCTCACACCCCTGTCGCGTTTGTGTCGTAGACTACTTTCCAGACGCCATACGCCGCGAGAACGCCCCCAAGGGCGATGAGCGTGATATTGCCCGTTGAGAGAAAGAGCCCGATCGTGACGACGAGTATGATCGCCCCGCCGACGGTGCGAAACATCACTGCCCAGCGGTAGATCTGCTCGGTCACATCGGGGAAGATAATCGCCAATGCGAGTGGGGCCAGGATGACCAGCGCCAGTAAGAGAATGAACGACGGCATTACAGCGGCCCTCCATGCCGAAGCCAGTTATCGATAGCCAGCCCGGTATAGTACAGGAGTGGCGCGATAACCGCGACTACGATCAACACGACCGCAAAGCCCCAGAATGTGAACGCCAGCCACGAGACAACGAGAATCGCGAGCGTTATGAGTAGGAGCGATCCGCCCCAGTTTCCGAAGTCGAACGAGGGGAAGAGGCCCATTTAGACCACCTCCGAGAGGGCGTTTTGCACGTTCGAGATCCACGCATCGATATCGCTTCGCACTTCGTTAAGACCGGCGCGGAGGTTATCAGTCAGCGAGGTATCGGTCTTGTACCTGACCTGTGCCGTCTCGTTGGTGTGATTGTCAGTCATAATCAGTTGTTCATCGCCTTGCTCGAGGGTACACATCGCCTCACCAGAGCCACTACACTCAGGAGTGTGAACCCACGACGTTTCGTTGTTCGACTCACCTGCATCGTGTTGGACGGTCGCGTTGACGTCGACACTTACCGTATCGTCGCCCGCGAATTCGCGGCTCTCGACATACTCCCACTCTTCGCCGTCACCGCTGCCAGCAAATCGTGGTACTTCGTAGCCGGTTGCGTCGTCCATCCAGTCGTAGGCGCTGTTACGGTGGTCCCACAGACTGCTCTCGACGCTCGAGGTCTCCAGAACATACGTGCCTTCGCCTTCGGTATGGACCGTCACAGCGGTGTACTCACCGCCTTCTACTGGTTCCATTTCAGCCGTCGCGTCACCGTCAACGCTCAGTGACTGATCCTCGTAGGGATGGAAGTACTCCTGTGGGACGTAGAACCGGATCGTGCGGTCGATATCCTCCTGATAGTCGAGTTCGATGTACGTCGTTCCGATATCCGTCATCGGGTCCGTAGAGACGTGCTCACTATCCTCGGATATCGTCATCTCGAGGTCCAAATCATCCGCTTCACCGGTCGTGTGGCCGTCGGTTTCGAACTCCTCGATCTGTCGGTCATCGTCGAGTGTGTGGCTGTCATCGACGGCATAGATTTCCGAGTCTGCCGCCGAGAGACCGACCACAACAACCAGTGCGAACACGATGATACCGGCCAGTATGAGTGTTCTCTTCATGGATTCACCCTCACGAAATTCATATCCCACAGGTCGCGAACGACTGAGCGAACTGGGTCTTGAATCAACATCGTCAGCACGATCGCCGCGATGAAGCCGGCGACGATGCCCCCCGTCGCGGCCAGCCCCAGCGAGAAGCCGACGAGTGCGACAACTAACAGCGCTCGCCACGCGGTCAGAAGTATCGAGCCGCTACCGATCCGGCGGACGAACTCGAGGACCGATTTCGGGATCGGTGTCACGATCGGCCGGTCGAAAATGACCACGAGAACGAGTGCAATAAGCAGGATTATCGCAATAGTTGTGAGTAGCATTGTTTCAGGCCCTCCTATGAGCGTCGTATGCGGCGTAAATCCACACCACAGGCGTGAGTATGATCCCAATCCCGACAGCTATCAGCGCTGCCGAAATCACGAACGCGAGGAACAACGAAACTGCCCGAGTGTAGGACTCGAGGTACACGTGCCCGAGTCCGGGTGTAAGTATCGTCAGTGCAACCGCCAACCCGGCGTCTTTTCGAGCCATTGTGTTCACCACGCGGCCATCAGGACGATTGCAGCAACGAAGACAGCAACACCAACCATTGGGCCAGCGAAGAGGGCCGCAGCAATCGCAAGCAAGATGCCGGCGATGCCGATGAACTCTGGATCGGTGTAACTGAGTCCTGCGAGGCTATCAAATGCGGCCCATGCCGTTCCGATGGATAGGATGAACAGGATGAATATCGCGAGTAGGACTGTCGCGATACCGCCCGTTGCCGCCGAAAAGATGACGATTCCAAGGATCAACAGCCACGCCGAGATGAACGGCAGTGCGCCCCGTTGACCGCCTGCAACGCGGGCTAATTCCCACGGTTCGATGTTCGTCACGTCCGAGAACGTCGGGACCGGAGTGTCTCGGGGCATTATCGGTTCACCCCGCCAAGCAGGATGTCGAAGACTGTCATCGATTCCTCGCCAACACCGACCACACCGCCGTATTTGCCGGCCAAACGGTTCAGATACGCGTCATCTGGAAGTTCGTGGTCGCCATCGGTGTCGATATACTCCGATCGGAATTCAAACAACTCGCCATCACCATTTTCGGCGGCTAAGTTGTGTAGTGCCACCTCGAAATCGGCGTCATCGGTGGGTTCGTCCACCCATTCGAGGTCGTTGAACTCGCCCGCGTCGGAGTCATACTCCGTCGTGATATGGGTCTCGACGGCGTCTTCTACATCTCGGAACGGGATCCTCGAGATGCCGACTTCGACGGCGACTGTCGCGCTGCCAGCGGCCGTCACGCCGGCTTCCTCAAGAAGCCAGTTGCCGTAGGAAAGCCACGCGTCTGTGTTCGCGTTGAATTCGTTGGCCATGTCGTTTGCGAGTTCGTCCGGTGCATCGAAGCGCCCGAACTGGTCGCTGAAGCCGTCGAGATAGCCTGTGATAAACGCGTCGCGGTCGGGTTCGACATCGAATCCATCCGCGAGGAGTCCTTGGCCGCCGGTTCTGTCCTCCGCGCTGGCCGTCGTCGACAGTGCTCCGATACCGACTGCCGTCAACGCTGTACCAGCGGAACGCTGTAGGAACTGTCGTCTATTGGGTGTGTCTGTAGTCATGGTTTTGTACGGAAATGTGGGTGGGGTTTGGTGTTGGGAAGGGCCAACAAGCAGGAGGAAAGCCCGCCTGCTGGATGCTACTCTCAAGCGCCCGGCCTATCCGGGCAGGCCCGCGCTCGAGGATTGCACTCGAGGGTTGGCGATAATCCATCGCGGGTTAGAACATGCGTTCACGGCCTTTCTGTCGGTAGATTCGCGCCTCACGGCGTGCCTTACTGGCGAAGTCCACGCCAAGTAGGCCTGGAATGTACCAGCCAGCAGCCAGAAGCGCGCCACTGAACCAGTAGTACGCTCCGATCGGCACGTCGACGAACAGCTTCCGAACGCCGTTTCTGAGTGATTGGAGTGGCATGGTTACGCCCCCTCCGTACTCGCACGCCCGGTTCGACACCGCGGATCGACACTCGAGAGGTCGGCCATGTACTCCTCGGCGCGTCGGTAGGCGTGCTCGCGTTCGAGGCCCGTCTCGAGCGTGTGCTGTTTGCCGTCGGGCGTCTGGTGCAGCACGTCCCAGCGACTCGAGAGGCCGTCGGACGCGAGTTGCACGCGGTCGGTGGTCGTCCGCCGCGTCCACGTCTTTCGTAGTGGTGTGTCGTCGACGCGCTGCCAGTCGCCGTCGGGCACACAGCGCTGTCGCGGGCTGTGGAAGAGTGTCTCGAGGATGGTCTCCCCGGCTTCGCGTGCGATAGTCGTTGCTCGTCGACCGGTCGCCGGCTGCGTCGTCTGAGTGGTTGTTGCCATGGTCGTAAGCGCCCGCGCTGGGAGTCGAACCCAGAGACTGACGGAAGGGGATCTGCCAGTGCCAAGCCACGGTCTCGCGGACAAAATTGTGGGAGTTAGTAGGTCGGCGTTAGAGGCCGAGAAGTTCCATCGCGCTGAAGCCGCTGAACGCGTCAAGCACGCCGAACTCAGACGTTGCGTCGAAGAGTCCGAAGTCAGCCTGCTCGAGGTAGAGCGCGCCCATCTCGTCAGCGCTGACGCCAGCGTCGACGTAGCTCTGGGACTCGAGCGTCACGTCAACGTCCTCGGCGTCCTCGTGGTCGTCACCGAGTTCAACGCTGAACTCGTCGTAGTCCTCCATCACGACGTAGGTGTCGTTGTCGTCGACGATATCGTCGTCTGCGTCGTCGTAGAACATCATCACGGCGTCTCCATCAACGGCTGCGTTGGCGTCCGTGATCAGGTCGCCACTCGAGAGGTCGTCCGTATCGACGGCGTCGTCGAACGCGTCCGCGCCGGTGCCATCGTGAGCGGCGATCGTCGTGTTGTCGCCATCAACGCCGACCTCGTCCTCGAGCGTGTAGATGTCCGTGTCGTCCGAGTCGGCAAGCGTGCCGAAGGAGACCATATCGAGCGTCGACGTGCCGATACCGGCTTCGTCGGTCTCGGTCTCAGCGTCATCGTCGTCGACGTACATCGAAGCGTACTCGTTGGTGCTCTCGAGCTCGACGTCAGCCTCCTCGCTGGTGTCCGTCGTCTCGCCGTCGGCGTCTTCGCCAGTGACGTGGACAGTCACGTCGGTCGTGTCCTCAGCGTCGATCGGGACCGTTGCGAGGTCCGACGCGTCGAATTCGACCGTGTGGTCTTCGTCACCGTCGTCGACTGACGCCTCGAGTTCGAAGTGTTCGCGGTCGTCATCGTCGGTCACGTTGAGGGTGAGCGTGTCGGTGTCATCCTCGCCGAAGTCAGCGCCGTCGGCGTCGATCGTCGCCTCGATCTCCTGGTCGCTGTCGGCCTCGAACTCGTCGATGATGTCTTCGTCGTCGAGCTCGAGTTCGATGTGATGTTCGTCTGCTGCTGCGGTGCCTGCGAACGCTGCGCCCATAACCGAGAGGATCATGAGTGCAGCCATCGCTGTCGCTGCGAAGCGTTGGAATTTCATTGTAGTGTTGGTTGAAGGAAGGGTTGGTTGGTGGGCGGTGCTGTTTGGGCGGGCTGTTAGCCGTAGGGTGGCGGGACGCCTCCGGCAGTCCAGCGGCTCATTGTGTTTTTGGTGTGGGTCATGGGTGACATTTCGAGTGTTGGTTGTGAGTTAATCATCGTCAGCCACCACGCCGATGTGGTAGGAGTCGTCGCTGGAGCCACCCTCGTACCTGAATTCGCCCTCTGAAGGCTCCAAAACGCCAGCAAGATCATTCGAGTTGCGATCGATTACATATACTTTCGCATCGTTAGTCGGTATTGAATTGAATATAACCTCTCCCGTGATAGACCTCATATCTCGGAGTTTTTCCTGCGCATCCAACACTTTGGCAATGCCACAACCATATCGAGTGTCGTGTTCGCCTGCTTCTTCGGATCCGTCCTCAAAGTCATCATCACTCCAGTCATCGGGCTTCCACGCCGTTCCTTTCAGTGCGGAAATGATGTCATTGATATCTGCATCCGACTCTGTTTGCGTGCGTGAGTAGGACAAGAGCAGTGCGATGTGGCCAGTGACGATCGGGGCGGCGAACGATGTTCCGGATGCCGTTCCATATTCATCGTCTTCCGTTGTGGTCGGGACGTTTCGACCCCCGGCCGTAATATCTGGTATGATATACTCATCTGGCCATTCATCAGGGTATTCATCCCAATCGGATTCTTCAATTGTTCGGCCCGTAGAACTGCCGTACATCTCGCCCGACTCTTCGACTCCGCCTACGCTGATGGCATTGTAGTATGACCCAGGTGCCGGCCCTATTTCACCCCCTTCGTCCGTGTTCCCGGAGGACCCAACCGAGATGCAGTTCATATCCAATGCGTCTTGGAAAATGTCATAATAGAGGTCTAATTCATACGGTGGGGATTGTCTTGCGTAATTCCCCCAGCTGCTATTTATGATATCTGCGCCATTTTCGAGGCACCACTCGAGTGCCGCAATCATAGCCGAATGGGTCGTCGTGTCAGTTTCATCGGGGTCGTTCATCTTCACCATCATCAAATCGCACTCAGGGGCGACTCCCATGTACTCCTCGTCCGCTGATTCTGGAGGTTTTCCCTTTATTGGACCCGAGACTTCGATTCCGTGCCAAAAATCGTACCACGGTTCGCTGTCTTCGATTTCATTTCCGTCAAGGTCGAATTCGGCCCATCCGCCAGGGTACGTCTCATCATCAGGATCATCAGTATACAACTCAAGTGCTTCGTGGTCGGGATCGATTCCCGTATCAGTCACTGCTACCTTCACATTTTCACCACGGGCCCCATATTCAGTCCAAAACTCATGGACTTGCGTTTGTTCAAGCGACCAATCAACGTCTCCTGGGAGATAAGTATCAGCACCATCGTCGGAATTGATTTTGAGTGTTCCATCGTCGACCACAACACTCTTGACGTAATCAACGTCCTCGAGATCGTCTACATCGAACGTGTTAAAGTCGATCCGTACTGTTGCAGTTGATCCGGCCCAGTGATCGCTCAGAAGTTCGATACCGGCAGTGCTCGAGATAAAGTCCTTGAGTGGGGCATGAGTAGAGTTACAACACTCTTTCAACTCGGCAATTTTCTCAGATCTCGTCTCACACGGACCGTAGTACTCATCCGGCCGGTCGAAGTTAATTATCGCTCGTTTCTCGCCGTGCTCTTCCAATAGGGTTGGGCTGTAGCTCACCATGATGATTGCTCAGTTTATGAGATCGTTATCTCAGATCAGCACTGACGCCTGTGCCATGCTGGTCTGCGTTTCACCGTCGATTTCTACTTCGCCAAAAACGGCGTATTCTGCATCTGAGTCGGAAACATCAATATAGAATTCACCGTCAGAATTGCTGTATGCTGTTTCTTCGTACGTATCTTCTGTTGTGTTCACAACGTAGAATTTTGCGTCTGAAACAGGGTCGCCATCGTAGGTCGCAATTCCAGCAATATCGCTATCAAGATCGGGGTGTGAGTCAACAGTGGAATCGGTCCCAGAGAATTCGAAATGGAGGTTTGATGCATCCCCTTGTTCCTGTTCTTCGATGTCGAGAGAGAGCGCCTCTTCGGGGCTGCTAACCTCTGTTTTCCCAGTCGGTCGTCCCTGTTCCAGCTCGATCAATGACAGACGTCCGCCCGATAGCTCCACGCCCCGTTTCGTAGCTTCTTCGAATTCAGACTCACTCCAGACGCCGCTTTCTTTAGCCGATGATTCCACATGACCGCGTTGTCTGAATCTTACGGTATCTGAATCGCCATCTCCGCTCGTTCCGCGCCGAAACCCGGAGAGAAGTGGCACTTCGCCCTCGGCTTCGTTGAACGGCCAAAAGTCGAAGTCAAAGCTGAAGTCAAAATCGAAATCGAGTATCGAGAAGAGTCCGCTGTCGTCTGGCGTGATCAGCTCTACGCGCTCAAGTGATGGTGTCTTATCACCTTCCGTCTCATACTCTGCACGCCAGTAATACTCGGGTTCGTCCGAGTGGTCAAGGCCATCTACTTCGTACGTGTGTTCACCATTCTTGAGGTCGATCGTGCTTGACACCTCATCATCTGATTTGTCGATGGTGGTGAGTGTGATATTGGACCCATCAGGAATTGTTGCACCTACTTCTAATTCAATAGGGCCATCGTCTGTTGCACCCACGGTTGAGGAGAACAACGTACTTCCGGCTATAGACGCGAAAAAACCCGCGATTGATGCCATAGCTGTTCTTCTGCATACTTTCTGGGTATCAATAGTCCCCTTCATTTTATCATACGTTTTAGATTAAGTGTCGGTTTCAACGCCCTGAACTTCTTCGCCAGCACCTTGTCTGGCCCGAAGTGGTTCGTTGTCAGGATCGATGAGTTTTGCAACCGAGACAGTACCGTCTACGCGGAAGCGAAGCCATGAATCATCTATATCGTCTGGGTCGTAGAGTGGAATATCATACGTGGTTCCATAACTTGTTTCGTAACTGGCAGTAGCTATTGGGTATGGGTCGCCGTCAAATTCAGGCGTCGTATGGATGTGTGCCTCCGCGTCGTCCCCGCCGTAAGCAATTAGGTACCCGTCTGATGAGAACTCAACCGAGTTAATATCTTCACCTGATTCTGTTAATGTAGCCTCATACTCCCAATCTTCTGTCGAATGAATATGTATTTCTTCGTCACCACTGTTATAAGCAACCCACTCATCACCAGAGGAGAATGCAATAGATTCGATACTGTTACTCGCTTCCGAGAGTGTCTCTTCATGTGCCCAATCCTCAGTCGAATGGATGTAGACTTCGCCGTCAAAAACCCACCCCCCGTAAGCAATCCACTCTCCTTCTGGTGAGAAAGTGACTGACTGGATGTTACCGCTCGCTTCAGTGAGTGTCTCTTCATGTTCCCAGTCCCCAGTCGAATGGATGTGGACTTCATCATCAGAATCTCCATGGGCGATCCACCCACTATCTGGTGAGAATGTGACTGAGCTGACAGTGGTAGTATCCTCCGTTAATGTCTCTTCATATTCCCAATCCTCGGTCGAATGAATGTCTACATCTCCACTGGAACCACTGTAAGCGATCCACTCGCCATCTGGTGAGAAGGATATGGACTCGACAGAATTACTCGCTTCCGTAAGTGTTTCTTCATATTCCCAGTCCTCAGTCGAATGGATATACACATTGTCTCTGGACCCACCGTATGCGATCCACTCACCATCTGGGGAAAACGTGACAGAATGGACAGTTCCACCTGATTCTCTAAGTGTCTCTTCATGTTCTAGGTCCTCAATCGAGTGGATGTAGACATCGTTGTCAGACCCAGTATAAGCGATCCACTCACCATCTGGGGAGAACGTGACTGAATTGATGTCACCGGACGACTCGCCCAAGGACTCAAGCAGTTCCCAATCAGACATTACAGATCGCCCCGTATCCATAGATTGCCGTCATCTGGGTCTTCCTCGAGTTCGGGGATGTACAATCCGCCCGAGGCCCGAATCGGCTGTCCATCCTCTGGCTCGAGTTCGTCATCGTCATTTTCAGTGAGTGGACCACCGCTTCCGGACCCACCGACTTCTTCTCCATTCACCGTCACTTCCGCATCGTCAACTTCTTCCCCCTCATCATCCAGTACCGTTAGGTCGAGTGTGTCGTCTGTCATGATTATGTTGTGAGTGCTTGTGTGAAACTGAGTTGCGTTCGGAGCGTCCACACTGACTCCGATGGTGCGTCCTCGCCAACCCCATAGACGAGTGTGTCATCCTCGAGTGCCCACTCCCCAGCAGTGGTACTTTCAGCGTCCGCATCGCTGACGTTCGGTATCTGTGTCTCGCCGATCTCGAGGGTCGTTCGATCGTAGCCAGACTCATCAACTGAGTTGACGAGTACTGGGTTATCGGTCAGATCGACTGTTGTGCCATCGTCGTAGCTATCGGCATCGTCGGGCAACTCGCGCTCGAACGTCAGACTCGAGTCACCGGGCAAGTGTGACTGTGCCCACGCGAGTAGTTTCGATATCCGCCCGATGCTATCCTCGAGATAGATTCGAACGGTCTCGGCATCCGAACCGATCGTAACACGTTCGTCGCTGTCACCGACCGATCCGGTCCGCCGACCGTCCTGATCAACCAGGACATCGGTCGTCGGTGGCAAGACTTCGTCTACGATGTCGATGATCCGAATCGAAAACGGTTGGTCGGAATCGCCAATCTCGAGACGGGCTACCGACAGGGCGACTGTACCATCGTCGTCTTCGTCTTCGTCTTCGTCAGCACTCGCATTGACCGACAACATACCGGCAGCGACGGTTGCCGCCAGTAGCGTGAGAATGTGGCGTCGGTTGACCGGGTTCGATTCAGTCTCGTCGCGGTCAGCCATTGGGGCTGCCGCCAGTGGGGCGACGAGGCCTAGCGAAAACCAGCCGCCGTCGTATTCGGCCTCGAAACTGAGGTCGTCGATCCAGAGCGTTTCGCCGTCTGGAACGGCGATCTCGAGTGGGCCGAGCAACACGCCCGAAGACGTTCGCCCGAACGTTCCAGGGATGCTCGTCTCTCCGTCGACATCCCCCCAGACGACGCTTCCGCCGTCGGGTGTGTCGATTTTGAGTTGTCTATTCGGTATGATTTCAAGTGGCATGGTGTGTCTGTATCGCTAAGTGTTCGGTAGCTGTGCGCGGTCGATCGGGCGGTGGGTCTGGCGGTGGTTTTGCGTTCTCAGTCATCTGTCCCAATCCTCGATCCGGAGTTGGTCGCGGTCGGTGATCCGCCGGAGTCGGATATCGCGCACGACGCGTGCGTCTAACTCGTCGGCCTCCCACCAGTGGTCCCGGTAGGCCTGCTCGCCGTCATCGTAGAACCTGAAGGGGTCCATGACCGCGATATCGGCGGTGCGCTCGTAGCGATTGTTTCGATACCACGTCTCGTACTCGTTGAGCCAGCTACCGAAACTCGCGTAGTTGAACACGAAATCGCCGTGTTCGCCACGCGGCGCATCCATGAAGTGATTCCACGGGCGGATGACGGCCAGATTGGCGTGCGTCTCGCGCCCGCTCACACGGTCTTCGGTGAAACTGCCCCAGTCTGAATCGAGCTCCATCGCGTAGTGATGGCCTGCCGTCGCGACCGCTTGCTCGACGGTGCCGTCGTCGTTCACAAATGAGATATAGGGCTCGTGGTCCAGGTAGTGCGAATCGAAGCCGAACAGTTCGCGGTCAGTGAACGGCACTCGAATCGCATCGACATCGAGACCGACGTAGGCCAGCGAACTGCGTTGGGTATTGTAGCGCGTCCAGTAGTAGTACGCCGTCACGTCGAACTCCTCGCTTTCGGCGATCCAGCCGTACATGCCACGCATTTCCGAGCGCGCTTCGGGCGTCGTCACGAGTTTCGGCGCGTACTCCTCGAGTTCGTCTGTATCGTCTCGCGTCTCCGTAATATGGTCGGGGAAGACCGGTGCGTCGCCGTCGTACTCGAGTTCGGGTTCGTCCTCGAGTGCGTCATCCGCCGAATCGAACGCCCCCCAGCCGAGAAACGCGACACTCCCGGTGCTCTGGAGGTACTCTCGACGCGTCACTGAGCCAGCCATGGTCTTAGAACAGCCTCAAAATTAGTCGCCCGCGACTCACCGACAGCGCTTCGTTGAAGTCATCCCGCGTGCGCGCACTGTCCGAGCGCACGTCGGCCTGGTCGTCATCGTGTTCACGGCCCTCGAGTGCGGCCTCGAGATCGAGCAAGCCGTACTCGGACTCCGTGACGCCGAAGTGTTCGACGGGGTAGGCCGACTCGAGTAGCCGGTCGTGGATGGCCTCGTTATCGTGCCCCTCGCCTGCGAGGACCGCCGCCGCGCCGGCGACCATCGGCGCGGCCATGCTCGTTCCGGTGAGCGTCCCGACGGGGTCGATCTCGATCTGCATCCCCGGCGCTGCGAGTTCCGGCCCCGCGCCTTCTGAGGCACCACTCGAGAAGTCCTGCGTACCCGGATGCGGGCCAACGTTCCCGAAGTTCGCGATTTGGGTGTCGTCCCGGTCGCCGCTTTCGGGGACGTTCGTCGCGTTGACCGGAAGGCCATGTTCGGCGCTGGCGGGATGAGCCGTAAACGTCGTTCCGACGCGGTCGTTGCCAGAGGCGACGACCGTGAACGCGCCAGCATCCCACGCGTCCTCGAGCGCGTCTGCGAGTGCTTCGGACCATTGCGGGCTGCCGAGGCTCATGCAGATCACGTCTGCGTCGACGTCGATAGCGAGGTCGACGCCCGCGACGATATCCGCGACCGCGCCACCATCTTCGTCGAGTGCTTTCGCCGTCACGAGGTCGGCTTCGGGCGCGAATCCAGAGTATCGGTCATCGTCGTTATCCGCGAGGATGCACGCCGAGACCCAATCGCCGTGACCGTCGGCATCCGAGACCGTGTCGATACCGTTCTCGTCGACCGTCGGGTCGCCCGCGCTCGTGAAGTCCGTCGATTCCGGTTGGATGCGTCGATCGCCGTTTTCGTCTTCGTAGATCGAGCGGTCTTCGATACCGGTATCGATCACGATGACCGTGACGCCGTCACCGCGGTTGGTGTCTTCGAGGACGCCATCGCCCGCGCCGACGAGTCGGCGTGCCTCTCTGAGCGTTGATTCGGGTGCGTCGTCATCGAAGGCGAGGCCGTCGATATCGGGTTCGGCGTCGAGTTGGCCCAGCTCGAGTGCGAGCAGTTGGCGCTCGAGCCAGCCCGTCTCGAGCGAGAACGCCGACTCGCTCACGAGGTCGTCGGGTTCGATCGGCTCTGGATGGTCGAGGATGGCGTTCGCGTCTGCAAACTCGAGGTAGGTCAGGTCGTCAAGGCCGCCCGATCGATGCTCGAGGCCACCCCACAGTTGTGAGACGCCAGCTTCGGACCACGACAGCGTGAACGCGGTCTGGTCGAGATGGTCGTACTCGCGGACGATGCGTCCGGTATCGGTATCATCCTCGAGCCACGCCTCGAACGCTTCGCGGTCGTCAGCGTCGTCGTAGCTGCCGACGAACGATGGGTTGTGATCCGCGCCGTACGGATCGATTTCGGGGTCCGAGAGTGCGAACTCGGTGAGGGTGTCGTGGCTGCCGAGCGCCGGTACCGGGACGAACGCCGGTGTTGCGATGAGTGCGGTTGCTCCTGCGCCTGCTTTGATGAATTCTCTCCTAAACATTGG
>NZ_CP019329.1 GCF_001971705.1 Natronorubrum daqingense | reverse complement strand
GTCGTCAATCTCACCACGGGTCATCGGCCACGGAAGCGGGATGTACTGGACCGGATTAGCTTACTTTTGCCAAGAAGAAAATTACAAAAAGAGCCATTCCAATCCCGGTCACGAGCGATGGGAACGTCATGAAAACGAATAATATGAGGAGGAGAAAGAAAAAGACAGCAAGAACGGCTACAACAGACAGTGCGTATATCGCTAAATTGGGTTCGTCGTCTTCCAAATTCATATCCTCCCAATCCATATTTGTCTTACTTCGCGAATCCTTCTTTTGGGGTTAATTCGAAATACGCATACTGAACTAACATACAATGGGTTTTAGACCGAATAGATTTGAATCTTCTTGTCGGAAGTCTGTGGTTCTCGAGAGTAGACACAGTGATTTCCGATCAGATTGTCATCTGAAAATATTGAACCCCAATACGGCGTAAGGACGGGTTGCCGAAACCGGGCTATAAACGACCATCTTGATACGGGGCTGCTGGAACGTCACCGGTCATCGCTCGAGCACACCTCCAGATCCTGCGAGTCGATCGAGAGGCATTTCTCGAGCCCACAGCGTGGCCGCACACGAACACTCCCGGTCATCGTCGGGCCAGATACCACAATCGGGACAGGCGTCTCGAGTGCCGGCATAGTGCTCGTCGAAGCGCTGGACCGGGACGAAATCATAGCGTTCGAACAGCGGCCGACTGGTGCGTTCGTCGGGTCGTTCCCACCCCATCGCGAACACCATATCCGCGCCATGGGCCTGCGCCCACTCGATACGCGCTCGAAAGAGTCGGTGGCCGATCCCGTGGCCGCGCCACGCTGGATCGACGATACCGAACCAGAGCATCGCATTCCGGTGGCCGGCGAGTGCATCCCGATCGAAGCGCCCATCGGGAAGTTGCTCGACCATCGCATCGTGATCGAACAGTTCAGCGAGACCGCCGCCAACGTCGACCGTCTGGCCGTCCTCGCGCCCGTGGGTGGCGATGACGCCACAGACCTCGCGGGCCTCTTCGTCCCCGTCTTCATCTTCGTTTTTGTCGTCCCACCCGGCCACCTGATACATAGTGCGAGCGCAAACCCGCGTCTTCAGGCGCGGGTCGAGCGGTAGGCATAGTGCGTTCGGCCCACGTTGCTACAATCGGCCGGATTTCCCACGGCACTCGGTAGTTTTAAGACCGTCGCTCACCATAGTGTGTAGTACGGATGAAGACCACACGACACGCGACCTACAACCTCAACTACCACATAGTGTGGTTGCCGAAGTACCGCAACTCGGTACTGGTTAATGAGGTCGAAGACCGTGTGCGCCGAATCCTCCACGAAATCGCCGACGAAAAAGGATTGGAGATCGTCGACCTCACCGTCCAATCCGACCACGTTCACTTGTTCGTGAGTAGTCCACCGAAACACGCCCCGTCACTTCTCGCCAACTGGTTCAAAGGCATCAGTTCGCGGAAATACAACCACCGCTACGCCGACCACGACGGCGAGAAAATCAAGTGGGCGCGCGGCTACTACGCCGGAACAGCAGGGCACGTCTCAAGCGAAACGGTTCAAGACTACATCCAGCGTCACGAGGAGGACGAACAGTGACCGAACTCACCGAGACGCTGGAACTCAAGCTTGTGGAACCGAACACTCACAAGCACCGGAAGCTCTGCGAGACAAAACGAGCGTATCAAGACGCCCTCGAAGCCGCGTTCAACGCAAACTGCTCCACTCAGACCGAAGCCAACGACGTGGTGGTCAACTACGACCTGAGCGGTTACGCGAAGAACGCTCTCAAGAAGTACGTCCCGCAACTCTGCGGAGGGAGCTACGACGCGAAAGAGATCGACGACGACCACCCGGTTCGGTTCACGAACGAAGGCCCAAAGCTCGACCACAAGCCACAGAACGCCATCGAGTGGTACGTCAAAATCCCGCATCACGACGACTACAACCTGTGGCTCCCCGCGCAACCGAACCCCGAACAGCGAGAGTGGTTGGAAGCGTTGGACGCGGGAGACGCAAAGATGGGTGAGTGTCGCTTATTTGACCGCGACGGCGAGTGGTACTTCCACATCGTCGCTACGCGAGACGTGGAGGAACGACCCAGTTCGGCGGACGAAACGCCGATTGGGGTAGACATCGGGGAAGCCTCTTTGTTAACGGTGTGTCACCGTGACGAGCGCGGCTCCCCGGCTACACCCAACCTTTGGAACGACGAAGGCAAACAGGTTCGACGGCTCCGTGAGACGTATTTCACGGCGACTCGACGCCTTCAGCAACGCGGGAGTGAACGCATCGCAGAGTCCTACGGGGATTCGCTTTGGCGGCAGATAGACGACATTCTCCACACGGTCACGTCGGCGGTCGTCGCCTACGCCGACCAATTCGAGAATCCCGTGTTGGTCCTCGAAGACCTCACGCATATCCGCGAGAACATGGACTACGGCGCGTTCATGAACCGGCGCTTGCACGGATGGGGCTTTGCGAAGATGCACGCCCAACTCCGCTACAAAGCCGCCGAGAAAGGGATTCGCGTGGAGACGGTGAATCCCGCGTACACCTCGAAGACGTGCCACTGTTGCGGAGAGCAGGGCTACCGCCCCGACCAAGCAACGTTCAAGTGTTCCAACTCAGAGTGTTGGGTTTCGGAGTACCACGCGGACATCAACGCCGCGCTCAATATTGCAGACCGCTACCTCGGCGGAGAGAGTCATTCAAGAGAATACACGGATGGCGATGACTCGGCTGAGGAAGGGGGCCGTTTGACCGGCCCACAAGACAGCCAAGCCGATGCTGAAGCCCAGCAATTGACGCTTGGAGCGTATGCGTCTTGAAACCTTAGGGTCGAATCGCTCGGCCTGAAATCCCATGGTGGGATTCCCGCGACTTTAGGCGCGGGAGGAGGTTAAAGGGGCCGTAGGGCAGCCAGTTCGCCTCGTACTCGACGCCGAAGTAGTGGTGCCACAATCGAACGAGGTAGAACGCGTCGTCCCGACCCGAGGCCTCGCGAACACGACAGACTCGAGCACCAGATTCTGAAGCCGTATCGGCCGGTGGATTTCTTCGAATGTTGGTCTCACAGTCACCGTCCACATCGACACCAGACCATGAATGAGCCATTAGCCGACTACCTCCGACCACGGACACTCCGTACACGATTGATTGTACGACCCAGAGGGACGCAGTGACGACGACAATGCCTCACTCGAGGCACCACACCGTGGACAGCCTGGTGCATCGAACTCCTCGCCACGGCCGTCACAGCGGTCGCAGTCACCGTCGACGGCTTTCAGGTCGTCGAAGCTGCCGGTTGGTTCGTCGGCATCGGGATCACTGACGAGTCGCTGGACTGTCCCGGTGCCCTCGCAGTTGCGACACTCGACGAGCGGACGGTCCGTATCGTCGGCACGGGAGGTCACCGATCGTCACCTCCGCTATCATCGGCCGCCTCTAGTGGGTGCTCGCGAAGCCACTCGGCGGCCCGGTCAAGCGCCCTCTGCAGGTCTCGAGTATTGTGTGGCGGCGGTGATCGGTTCCGACGAGATCCGTTCCAGCCGTGTTCACTGGGTTCGATCTTGTACGTTTTCGCGGTCGAACCGGAGGCGTCGTGCCACCAGATCATGTCTTCGCTAACGAGGGCGAGATCCCACCCGCCACAGTCTAGGGACTCGATGTACGCTTCAACACGCTTGCGCTCGCTTACGCTCTCGAGCGTGAGTCGCAGGCAGTCGGTGTCGCCGCCACCGAACGCAGAGAGGAGTTCTTGGGTCATCGGTCGGCCCTCCGTTGGTCGGGCCCACCGTCCGTGATTGCTCGGTCGTGATCGAAACTCGAGAGATCGGACTGGTGTGCAGCCCGGCCGTCGATCTCGAAAGCCGGCGCTCCGAGATAGTCCTCGCCGTATCGACAGTACACGTCGCCGTCGCGAGCGATGAGTTCGTTCATTCCGCGCCAATCGGGATCATCGTCGACGAGGTCAACGTCCGTGTCGCAGATCGTCACGGACCACGTTGCGAGTCCGAACACGCGGGTTTCCGTGACGCCGCGAACCATCGCCTCTCGATCACCGGCCAGACGGATCAGATCACCGCGCTCGACGAGTGCGGACACATCGCCGGTCGTCCGTGGGAACATCGGCCGCTCGGACTGGATTGGTGTCAGTCGGTCTCGGTTAGACTCGAGACACTGTGCTCGAGTGCCGTCGACGAGGAAGACGATCGTGTACGACGACGTCCCGTAGTGACAGCGCTCGTAGTGTGTCTGGGCGGCGCTGTCGGCGAGCGTGCCGTTGGGGAAGAGCCCCATCCACTGGCAGTCTCGACAGGTCGCGAGATAGCCCGATTCAGTGTCGCGGATGGTCGCTCTCGAAATCGGAGTACCGACCTGGATATCTTCGTCGTGATCGATGCACGTGGACGGCATCTATTCGTCACCTCCATCGTCTGCAGTCGTCGATGGAATGCAACCACCGTTGGCGAGCGTTGCCTGGTGATGGTCAGTATCGACGAACAGGTCTGCCTCACGTGGATTGAAATTCATCGCGAGAACTTCGGTCGATTCCTCTGTGTCGCCATTATGCCCAGAGGCCATCCTGTATTTCGTCTCTTTCGTAGCCACCAGATCCGCGACCTCGATGAGTGCAGCCGGTGGGTCAGCATACGAGACAAGCCACCGACTCTCGAGATCGCCCAGTGAGTCGACGAACTCGCCATGATCGAACCCCGGACCCTCCCGGTAGCGAAACTCCCGGTCAGGATACGGCGGGTCGAAATACAACAGCGTCTCCTCGTCGTCCCATTGTTCGACACACGCTCGCCAATCGAGATGTTCGACGACTACCTCTCGAAATCGATCAGCGAACATCTCGAGGCGGTCGACCTGATTAGCATACGTCCGTGCTTGATTTCGTTTCGTACTCACAGCGAACCCGCCCGGTGTGTAGTATTTCCCGTTGAAGCTGACTTGCCGGAGGTAGTAGAACACGCCAGCACGCCGAACAGCGTCGTCTGGTCGCCAGCCGTCGTACCACTTCGAGGACCACTCGCCGTACTTTTCGCGCGAATACGGGACGGTCGCACACCATTCGGCGAGTTCGTCACCACGCTTGCGTAGCACGTCGAAGAACTGAACGAGATCACCGTCGACGTCGTTGTACACTTCGTTGTACGACGGTGGTTTGTTCGCGAGGATGCCCGCAGCGCCACCGAACACTTCGACGTACGTGCGGTGATCCGGGAAATGCTCGAGCACCCACGAGGAGAGCCCGGCCTTGTTACCCGGATACCCGAACACCGATCGTGCAGTGGCGTTACTCGGCATGTGGATCGCCTCGAGCGCCGTCAGTATTCGCGTCTTGCGTGCGTTCCATCCGATGGTAGCCGCCGTTTTTAGAACACCAACCACATTCCCGAAGGTCGCAGTGTTCATCTGTCGGCCCTGCCACTCTGTTTTCGCCAGCCATCAGCGTCCCGTTCAGATCGCTGCGAAGGCCCGTCACGTGCAGATTCTCCGAATCCTGGATGTGCGGGCATTTCGGCGTAGTGTGGAACACATCCGAATAGGTCGTGTAGTAGAATTGGTTCTCGGGATCGTCCCCCATCTCTTCGACCTCCTCAACACAGTCCTCGATTGTCCACCCTGTCTTTGTCAAATCCCAGTCGGTAGGGAGTTTCCGATCAGTATCGTCACTCGACATTTCGACCACTCTCTGTCTGAACATCCTGCGCCAATTCTTGTATCGTAACTCGCGCGGAGGCAGCCGCTTCGCCTCTAACGTGAGGGTCTGCCGTTTCTACGCCATCTAATTCCCCCCACAGGCAAAGACGATCCAAAGCCCATAGGAGCGGGCGTCGTTCAATACCGTCCGAGCATACCTCGCAATGGGTCATCTCGTCCGCGTCGTCTGTCTCTGGCAGACCTATGGCTGAGTCGGGATACCGGCGCGAGCAGGTCGGACACACCCACGTCATTGGGTCTCACTCTCCGTTTCCGCCTGTAGTGACTGGTCGCAAATCGTTCTCGCCACGATGACTTCGCACGTCTCACAGAGGATGATGTGGTCCGTACTCGTCTCTCGGACGGGGATAGCCGTTCTATTCGTCGGGTTTGAACATCCGTCACATCGGCGTTCGAACCCGCTCGAATCGCCTCTGTCGAGTGGGTTCTCACGTTCGGTGTCGTCGCTACTCATTCCGATCAGCCTCCGTGTGTAGTGAGCGGTTCTTTCTAAGTGATCCATCGGTTAACAAATCGTTCTTGACGATCTTCGCACCCGCTAACTTCCCCCTCGTGTACTCAATATTCTCCGCGCCAGCGTCTGCCTCACGCTTTTTCTCCAATTCACTCTCTAACCGCTCGATAATGTACTGAGCATCCTCACGCAGTTCTTGGCGCTCAGTTCCGCTCGAGGATGTGCCACCGTCGGCCCGAATCTCGCAATCATCGTCACGGTCAGTGTCCGAAAGGACTGTGCGATCTACGAACGTCCCGAACTGCTTACCGACGCAATTGTAGCCCCATCTGGATTCGGCAGCCTGTTTGCAGTTCTGACAGCCCCCTTCTGTGATCGATTCAGCTGAATCTCGCTTCAGGAATGTTAGACCACAGAGCGTCTCGACCTCCATTCCGTACTCAACAGGATACTCAGACTCAGGGACGTGTTCGGTCCCAGTTGGTCCGATTGCCGTGCTGATTATCGCCAGTTCTCGGTACAGATTTCCGTTGACAAACGTCGGTCGCTCGTCTTCTGGAGGTGCTACTGTTCGTTCAGTATCGTCGCTACTCATCGCGATCACGCTCCACGCGCCGCTTCAACCGTTCCAGTTTGTCCTGTTCGGCCATCTCGACCTGTTCCGGGTTGTACATGAGCTTTAGCTGGTCCAGACAGAGTTGCACATCTGCGATCTCTTCGACGGTCGCAGAGTAGCTCTCGCGGCCTCGCTGTCGGCGCGCGAGTTCCGTGGTCAGTTCGCTCAATTCTTCGATGGCGATCTGGATCTGGAGGTCTTCTCCCCAAACTTCGACTGCCCCACGAAGCACCTCCTTCCGCCCAGTACCGCTCGAGGACGTGCCGCCGTCGGCTCGAATCTCGAGATCGTCGTCACTGTCAGTGTCCGCTTCGAGTGAGCATTCGAGCGTACAGTATGGCCCGTCGTTGAATCCGAACAGTTCGCTAACGGGCACGGATTCACCATCCCCGAGACCTTCGAGGCCTTCTGGTTTCACGTCACCCTGTCCGTAGAATCCGTCGCCTTCGATTTCGGAACCACAGCCAATACAGCGCTCAGTTCCACTCGAAGCGTTTCCCGTCGACATCACGCGAACACCCCCTTCGGCCCTTCGTTCCAACCGTTCTCCTCGGGCAACAGCTCGTACGCAGCAAAACCGAGCCCGACCGTATCCTCGAGTTCGACGCGCTCGAGATCGGCGTCGATTTCAGTCCCGATATGCCGGCGAATCGCCTGCTCGGCACGCTCGCGATGGCGGTAGAAACACCGTACACCGCCGTCGTGATCGGGGTGCTCAATATGTACTGCGACTCGATCGTTCGAGGCTGGCGTCTCGTCAACGCGGACGTACACAACTGACTCCTCGAGCCTGCGACCGGTGTTCGTCGGTCGGCCATCCGACCGCTGGTGTGGATTCGATTCGTCGAGTACGCCGTGGGTGGCGTCTTCCAAGGGGTGTGTGCTGTTGAACATGTGTTTTTGTTTTGGGTTGAGTTTTCCAACTGCCGGTGCTCACGCGGACGGACTCGTTGTCCTACGAGTTTCACCTGCGATGCAGAACATCTCAGAGAATTCACCGGAACCGAACCGATATCGGCGTCCGTTGGGGTACTCGAGGACGATCGAGTGCCCGTTCGCTCGAACGACTCGAGCGGTGTGCTCTGGACTGCCGCGTTCGTGAACGTGCTGGCCTGCTGGTGCAACTGGATCTGGTCGTCTACCGCCTTGCATGTGCATAGTGGTCACCTGAGCGCTGTTTCCAGCGTCTACAATACACTCTATTCTCCAGTGACTTATAATTTACTATTGAAAAAGCATGTTATTGGAAGCGAACGGGCGACAGACTGAGAGTCAAAAGGTCCGGAATCAGCGGGTCTGGATTTGGTCTGTGATCGGATCGTCCGACTCGAGATTCTGTGTCAGTTGGTCGACCGCCGAAACGGGCAATTCGGACCAGCCACGCTTCATATCAACGAAATCCTTCCAGTTTTCGAGGTTCTTATTAGGGTAGTGCTCGAGACAGACGGTCTGGATCACCGGCCCCTCGACGCGGAACCAGAACAGCCCAGCACCGTCGGGAAGGAATCGCTCGCGGTCTTGCTCAGTCACGAAGATCGTCATCGTTCGACTGTCCATATGGTGGTACGCCCCCTCGGAATCTTGGCCGATGTAGCCGTACCAGGAGCCCGAAAGCTCGAGAGCGATATCACCGTTCTTGGCCTCGGAATTGGCTATTTTCTCGCGCTCTACGGAGGTCGGCGTCGTGGTCACATCGGCGTCGGTTTCCCGTGCCATACTACACCATTCGTCTATAGGGACTTAGCTATTACTATTATTTAAGCATATGATTGGATGGGGATCAACGTGTTGAGCAGTATAGATATCACGATCTCTTTATTCAGAGAGGTATCCAAAACCGACTCGGACGATTCGGTAACTTCGTGTGTGAATACAGCAAAGGCAGATTTAATTATCTCTCAAAATACAAATGATCTATGAACGCTATGGCCGGGATCCTATTATTTATTGTTGGCTTCGTAGGCTTCCTCTGGCCCGAGAAAACACTCCGTTTTTGGTTTCTCGGGATGCTCAAAGACGATTCTTTGCTCGGTACTGGGCGGATTTTCTTTCGAGGGTTGGGTGCATTATGTATGATTATCGGCATCGTCATTGCGGTAAGTGGATAGCCTGTACTAAGCACGATTTCCATGTTTAACCCTGGACAAGGGAACCGTGTAGCCAACTACCTAAAACAGCGAGAGAGTCCCGCCGTTCACGGCGGGCGTGAATCGCGCCACTCGGCTACGCGGACCACCGGTTACTCCCCGGTCGGAGTCTCCAAGTCGTCGGCGGCGTGGATCAACATCCCGCGCCACGTCAGTCCGTGTTCGTTTTTCACGCGCTTCAGTCGCTCGTACTGTTCTTCATCCGGCACTTCGATGTGGATGTTCGTACCCATGGTGTCTATGATTATCCATAGATTTATGTATGTTCCGACTGTAGCAGTAGGTAGCGATGAAGCGCACCAACGAGTTCGAAGTAGTTCCCCAGTCCGACGAGGACGAGGAGTTACTTCGACGACTGTTGGACGCTTCAGCCGCACTCTGGAACGAGATAAATTATCAACGCCGGTCCAACTTCGAGAACCCGGACGGCGACGTGTGGGAGATCGACGAGTACCGCGGTCGGTACGGCGGGACGCTCGGCGCGTCAACCGTTCAGCAGATCGAACGCAAGAACCGCGAAGCGTGGCGCTCGTTCTCCGCACTCCGAGAGAAGGGCGAAGCCAACGGCAAGCCCGGCTTCTGGGGCAACCAAGACGAGGGCCGCGAACTGCGGACATATATCCGCAACACGTCGTACTCCGTCGAATGGGGCGAACACTCCCGGCTCGAGATACTCGTCGGGCAAGACCTGAAAGAGGAGTACGGTCTTGGATATCGAGAACGACTCCGGCTCGAGGTTCGCGGCAATCCGAACTGGAAAGAGTACGACAAGCAGGGCCGGTTGGAACTGTATTACGACGATGTGAGCGAGACATTCAGGGCCTTTCAGCCAGTCACAATCGACAATTCTCGACTGGCACAACCACTGGCGGACGAAACCGCCGCTCTGGATATCGGCGCGAACAACATCGTCGCCTGTACGGTTTCAACCGGCGAGCAGTACCTGTACGAAGGCCGCGACCTGTTCGAACGCTTCCGCGAGACCACGCAACGAATTGCGGAACTCCAGTCGAAGCTCGAGGATGGCCGGTACAGTTCGAAGCGCATCGACTCACTGTACCGTCGCCGAACGCGGCGGCGCGACCACGCGATGGACGCGCTTTGCCGAGACCTGATCGAACGGCTGCACGACAAGGGTGTTTCGACGGTGTACGTCGGCGACTTAACCGACGTGCTCGAGACACACTGGTCGGTTCGGACGAACGCCAAGCTGCACAACTTCTGGACGTTCCGGCGGTTCGTCGGACGCCTCGCCGATACCGCCGAGGAGTTCGGTATCACGGTCGAAGTTCGGACAGAGGCGTGGACCTCGCAGACGTGTCCGAACTGCGGTTCGACCGAGGACACGACCCGGCACCAAGATACGCTCACGTGTACCTGCGGCTTCGAAGGCCACGCGGATCTCGCCGCGAGCGAGACGTTCCTGAGACGGCACGAAACGGTATCACGGCCGATGGCACGGCCCGTGTGCCTCAAGTGGGACGACCATTCATGGTCGGCGTCATCACGCGCTCCCTGTCCCAACGAGGAGCACACGAACCCGCAAGTTGCCTCCGTGGACTCGGCGTAGCCGAGACTCCCAGCGAGAGGAAACCCCGGCGTTCACGCCGGGGAGGATGTCATTGCTACCGGTCAGACAATCGCAACACATACCTTGGCCGTCCGAGAGGTTAAGTGCTGAACAGTCATCGATTCAGACACGATTCCGGACCAAACCGCCCGGAATTGCGGAGCGATGATGAAGCACAACACCCCTTCAAAAGACCGTTCAGTAGCAACGCCACCGGATTCCGGCGCTGAGAATCTCGAACACAACCAGCCACCGTCACTCGACGATCTCGAGTCCGATGAGCTAATCGTTTGTCGTAACCCGCGTGTTGCGTCCTTGCAGTGGTTCTACGAACTCGACGAAGACGGAACCGTCCTCACGTACCACTCACTCAACGAGTACGACGTACAGACGGGAACGAAGCGATACCAGGCCGATCGCTCAATTGCCAGTGACGGCGTCGAGACAGCAATCGTCTCTCGAGACGCGTTCGAGGCCATTCGGGGTGACGCCTAATGGAGCGCGTCACCCATCGAATGCCCGAACGACTCGTCAACGGCATCGAGTCACTCGTCGACGCCGGCCACTACCCGAATCGGAGTGAGGCGCTTCGCGACGGCGCACGGACGCTGTTGAACGAGCACGATCAACTCACACTCGAGGGTAACCAAGAAGCCAGCACGGACAACCCCGTTCGAACGGACGGGAATGGACTCGCGGTTGATCCAGAATCAGAACGCGAACGGCGCACGGACCGTCGCGAGCAGTACGGGACGCTCAACCCCTCCGGTCGGTTGTTGACCAGTAGCGAACTCCGGGCCGAACTGCCGATGGTTCTGGCTCGATCGAACGCCGACGGTGCCCGGATAACGAGCGCTCACGGCGGCGAGGAGACAGTCACACTCGAGTTGACCTACCACGTTGACGGTCGACTCGGTGTTTTCGGCGCTGGAAAGGCCGACCCCGAGGAGATTCGCGTGGTCCAAATCGGAAACGTCCACGTTGCACTCCAGGCCGGCGATACCGTTCGAGACCTGTTTCGCAAGGCCGGAGTTCCAACGTATGTAGACTCGATCGAGGAAGCTCTCGAGAGCTATGCAGTGGTCCCCGCGGACGTGGTTGAGGGGCCGCTAAAACCATCTCCAGAGGACGTTCTCGAGTATGATTTGGCGTCGGTCGGTGACGGTGATGCGCTGGATATGCACCTCGTGTCGGATCTGGACCAGCCCGTCTACACGCCGTGTGCAGGTGATGGCGATGAGTGATGCCGGTCACATTGGGGATACTGGCTGTAAGATGGTTCGAGTCTTCGAAGATATGGGCGTCTCGAGCCGCCCTGCGGAAAAGCTCGCGGAAAAATTTGAGACAGAGTCCCACCTTGTTGACTACATCGTCAACGATGGGAAGCTGACCGATTTCTCTGGTGTCGGTGATCGATCGGCAAGCCACGTCCGAACGTGGTTTGTCACTGAATATCCCGAAAAGGAACGAGAGCGAAAGCAGCATTCCGAATCCTACTGCACTGAGTTTACAACCGATCACGGGATTCCAGAGGATGAGAAAAAGGAGCCATCCGAACCTTACTGGGCGTGGATCTGTCCACGTTGTTCGAACAAGAATCCGATGTACGGGCACCCAAACGGATTCAAGAACCGTCCATATGCTTGTACAACGTGTCGCTGGGTTTCTGCCCTGGATGCTGAGTCGATCGACGAGTGGCTCGAGAACTGCACACTACAGCCGAAAAACGACCACCAGGAGGACGGTCACGATGAGTGACGCCACTACGGGCTCGAGCACACCACGCGAATTCAAGATCCAAAACGCACAGTTGGTTGGCCGCGAGTACCGCGTCACACTGGCGTATCTCGTCGAGTACGATATTACCGTCACAGCCGGCCTGGAAGACCATCAGGCCGTCGAGGAAGCAGACCTGCGACGATTTGCAGGCGATATCGACCCGACGGAACGCGACCTCATCCATAACGACGTCGAGGTGCTTCGGGACATCTTTGAGGACGACGTTGACGCACACGAGGTCGCGGAGTGGATCGACGCACCGAGTGCACCCAGTGACGACACCTATTGGGATGACACGAGGCACTTCGACGGCAGCGCCGATACGGAGGCCGGTCACGATGCCTGAAGGCCAGTTCAAGCCCGGTACACCGCGAGTTACCGAGGAGAGTCGAAAGTCGAATTCAGAGACCAATCGCAACCATAACCACAATCCCGATCACGACTGTGACCGGGCTCGCGAACGCGTTCTCGACGATCTCCCACCGAGTGCCAAACTCGTCTACAAAGTCCTCGAGTACGAAGGCGAGCAGTCACTCCAACAACTAGCGGCCGAAAGCCGGCTTCCAAAACGAACGATTCGGTATGCAATCGCCGAACACCTCAAGGAAACCGGCGTCGTCGACGACCGCTCGAGTCTCGAGGATGCACGACGCTCGCTGTTCTTCCTCACGGACCCCGAATCAGACACGGCACCGAAAACGGAGGGATCAGAGCATGTCGCGTAACGAGCGGTACACTACGACGGTCGACGGCTCGGAACAGTTCGAATCGGTTGACCAGGATCAAATCGAAGTGCACTGGCAACACCCACGGACGGAACTCGAATTGCCGTTGCTCCTCGTCTGGCCCAGCCCGGTCGTCGACGAGTGGGCGGCCGTTGTCGAAAACGGCGTCGCGACGGTCGTCTGCCACGAGTGGCTGGTTGAAATCGAGATCGGCGGCGACACGAACGTCGACGGCGACAGAGAGACAGAAATCCAGAAACGCGCCGAAGAATGGGGCGAAGACGAGGCAATCCCCGGCTACGTTGCCGAGGCGCTCCTCGAGTACGATAGCGAGTACGGACCCGTGCACACGGTCGCGAACCCATACACGCTCGAGTCTGATGACAGCGAACCCGAATCCTCGAGAGACGAAGGCGACGAACAGACGGCGCTCACCGACGGTGGACAGACAGTCGACGACAGTAACTCGAGTTACGAGACTGCCGAGGCGTTCGTCGACGGGACCGATCTGATCCCCCATCCGATGACGGGCGCGGTGCCGATCTACGAGGGGCACCCACCCGATACGCACCTTCCGGCGTGGCGCTGTCACGACTGTGGTAAATCGAGTCCGACCATTCTCGAGTTCTGGCGGGCTGATCGGAACCGCGACCGACTGGCTCGAGAGCGCAGCGAGTACGAGTACGGAACCGACGAGTGGGACGCTTTCACCGAGGGGCTCCACCACTACCGAGATCAGCTCGATCGGCTATACTCGGCGCTTCCGGCGAACATCTCGTCGTGGGTCTCGAGCGAAGTTCTCAGTCGCAGTGGCCGGTTTTTCGAACCTTATGCCGGTGAGAACGCACCGGACATGGACGGTGATCGAGGTGTCTGAACGCTCGGTGCCGACCCCAGAGGAAGACGAAATTGCGGGAACACTCGAAGAAGTCGCCTCGAGCGGAACGGCACAATGCCGCCTCTGTGATCACACGGTCGAAGGCGACAGCTTCGGAGACATATTCGAACAACTGGCCGAACATGGCGAACGGGCACACAATTGGGACGACCAGACGGGGTGGTCCGAATGACCGATCGAGGCCGCGACCAGAACTCGAGCGACCACCCGAGCGGTCTGGACGATCCCCAGGAGACCGCGGCCCGCGTCCAGCGCCGAGTCGCGGCGGTCAACACAACGGCCAGCCGTGCAGTCGACGAATCGATCAACCTCACGGATACGCAGTACCCGTCCTCGAGTCTGTCAAACACGCAGTCGGAACTCTGTAAGCTCATGGGACAGACGCGAGAGGCCCTCTCCCAAACCGAACGGGCGATTACGGCGACCGATTCGGAGTACGGCGAACCGACGCCACGACAGATCACGGACGAACACGCCGACCGATTACGGGAGACGTACGACGGGCCACTCCAGAATCTCGCGTTGATGTTACTGGGGTTCAACCGGCGGAAGTGGCTCTACGAACAACCGGAGACCCGCGGTGCCGAAGAGGTCGAACGCCACGGACTCACTTCGAACCAACGAGAGTGGCTGAACGATCTACAGGACGCATGGAGGGCGTACGATGGCGAGTAGTGACTCACACGGGGCGACACGTCACGTCGAGCAGTCCACGCTTCCGGAGTGGCGGGCCTACGAAATTGCCGGCGAGACGATCGTCGCTCACAACGTTCCCGAAGGATTGGTGGTCTGCTATCGAGTCGTCGGGGCGACCCGAAACGCGCGTGCACTCGCGTCCTCGAGCGTCGACGCTGTTCTCTACGATGGAACTCTCGTCGAACCGTTCTACGACGATTCGACGGGTGCCATCCGACTGCAGCATACGTACGCTGGCATCCGAGGGAGACTCACCCCCGCGGAGTGGCTCGAGGAGTCGGTTGTGAAACTCCAACGGTGTGAGCGAGTCTCGCTCTCGGATCACTTCGGTTCGATGGGCGGTGGTCACGATGTCTAAGCTGGCCACGCCGGCTGTCGAGGAGCGAGAGTCTGCCACCGATTGTCGTGGTAGTCAGTCAGCACTCGAGGAGATGTACCCCGCATCGAAACTCGTCTATCTCGTCCTCGATCGAGAGGGCCCACTCACGACGAAGGAACTGGCGACAGAGACACACCTGACGCGGAGGACGGTCAATCAGCACACGAAATACCTGCGACAAGCGGACTATGTGAATAGTCGGCCCAAACTCCTGAACCCGAACGAAAACGTGCACGCCCTCGCCGATCGACGTGACGGGACGTCTACCGAACTTGGCACCGAACTCAACACAGTTGGCGGTGATCACGATGGTCAGTGATCGATATCGGCCGGACGATACGCTTCGTTCGCTCGTCATCGGCCTCGAGAAAGGCGAGGAGATCGTCGTCACGGCACGCGACAAACGCCGCGTGCTTACGGTCTCAGAGACAGCCCGACACGTCTGTTCACAGTACCAGACGCCGGGTTACTATCTTCCACTCGCTGGGTACGGAACGAACTACACTGTCTGCGTGCCGGACTCAGGGCCGAACGTCGTTCGATTACGATACCCATCGAACCCGGGCCTTGGTGAGCCCGACGAAGCTATCGAGCGCGAGGATGAGTCTCGAGAAAACGAGTGCGGAAACGAATCAGAGACAGAGGCCAGGACGGACGTGTTCTCGCGGTCGGACACGCGAAACGCGGCCGTGATTATCTCAGATACGACTGCTGCGGATCTCTACAACGCCGGCCCGGACGGTGATTTTCGATGAGTGTCCGGGACGGGTCCCGTACCCGGCTCACGTGGCCGGCGATCGGCACCGATCGAGAGACACCACTCCTCGAGACGGCCGTCGCCCGCGCGGTTATCGCGACGCTCGCGTGGGCGTTCCTGGTCCTCGCAGCGTTCGCCGACGTGTTCACAACCGTCTACGGTCTCGGGATAGGCGCACACGAGACGAACCCTGTCGGTCGGATGCTATTCTTCGATCACGGGATCGCTGCAGCCGCGGCGTTCAAACTCGCCGTGATCGGCCTCGTCGCAGGTGCCTCGGTCGCTATCTATGGACTCGAGCGTCGGTATCTGAGTGGGCCACCCGTCTGGTGGTTGTATTATCCAGCGCTCGTCGCGACGATCTGGATGGGGGCAGCCGCCTGGAACGCACTGTTGCTCGCTGGGGTGGTTCGATGACGGTCGTCGTCGACGATCTCGCCAAGCGAAACCCGAGTGCCTATCTGACTTGTTCGTCCTCCATAGCTAGCAACGACAATTGAGAGTTATCTGGAAAGTTTCCACGTATCTTATCCCAATTATCTATTTCCATCACTAAATGTATAAATTCGTACTTTACTTATCGAATTGTTCTTCAAATGTTGAATCCTAATAGGCATACTTACTGTGCTAACTCCCTGGGAACTTTCTTAGGATTTGGTGCCCAAGCGTTAAGTGAATTTGCGATACCAACCAAGTATGTCAAGTTATAACGGGTTTGTGGGAGAGATGATGCACAAAATCCGCGAATTTTTCAAGCACGATCCAGATCAAGACGAGTGGGCGGAACGACGTGTGCCAGATTCTGAACGACTAGGTGTCTGGGAACCAGCGACCGTCTGGATTGGATTCGCTATCGCTTTTTCGATCGCATTCATCGGGAGTCAAATTTACTTCGGCCTCGGAATGCCTGAGGCGTTGTACGCAATCGTACTCGGGAACGTCTTTCTTGCGATTTATTCATCGTTAATCGCTGTCGCTTCGGTAGACGGTGGCTTGAATTTTCCACTTCAAATGAAAGAAGCGTTCGGGAAGAAGGGAGCACTACTCCCAATCGCTGTAGTCGGACTCCTTGTCAACGGATGGTACGCTTTTCAAGCATGGTTAGCGGCTGACGTTGTTCGCGCTGCGTGGGATCCAAGCTGGTATATCCTTGTCATCGGAGTCGTGATCCTCTTCGGACTTCCATCGCTTATTGGCGTCGGCGCGATGTCGGATGTTGTTGAGAAGTTAGTCATTCCGATCATGCTGATGTTCGCCGCATACATATTATTCGTTCAGGTGATCCCTGCGGGAACGAGTATTCTTAGTCAACCGGCTCCTGGTGAATCGATTCCGTTCTTCGTCGGTGTTGGTCTCACTTGGGGAACCTTCGCGGTGAGTGGAACAGCAACGGGGGATATCGTGCGATTCGCTGAAGATTCGAAGCAAGCTGTCCTTGCGACGATAATCGCTTTCCTCATCTGTAACACGAGTATGATGGTTCTCGGTGCGCTCAGTGCCGCGGCGCTCAATAGTCTAGATCCGTACTTCGGAATGATCGGACTACTTGGATCCATTCCCGTCGTCGCAGTTGCCGTTGTGAGCCTCTGGTCAACCTGTGACGCGTGTCATTACAACGCAACGATGAGTTACACGAACCTCTCATCGATTATCTCATGGCGCATTGCCGGCGTACTCGGAATTCTCGGAGCACTGGTTACGGCAACAACAGAGGTCATCTCCAATCTTGAGAACTGGCTCAACCTGATTAGTATCCTCGTACCGCCGATCGGCGGTATCATCATCGCTGATTACTTCCTGCTTCGTCGTGGCTTCGGCTACGCTGAAACCCGCGTCTCAAACTACAACTGGGCGGCAATCGCTTCGTTCGCCGCTGCCGTCGGCGTTAACTACTACGCCTACGTCAATCACCCACAGGTTCTGCCAGGGTTGGCCGGATTACTCTTCTGTCTCGTTGTCTATCCGATTATCGTGAAAGTCGGCGTGAACGTCCTTGGAAGGGCTCAGATGGGTTCGACGTTCGAACCACACAACAGCGTCACCAAGACCGGGCCGGCAGACGACTGACGGTTACGCCCCTTTACAACGGTCCGGCTGGGTGAATCACCACACGGTTTGATTTACCTAGCTCACAGCACGCTAGATGTTGTAGACAGCACACATTAGCACGATTTCACGGAATTCTCGATATCCAGGATTACACACGCACGACGTCGCCGGCGTACGCTTGATCAGTAGAGCGAGCACCCCCTGTCTGCAGTCACGTTGCGAGTGGACAGAGAGAACAGCGGCGTTGGCCGCTGCACGGACTCTTCAGGGGGAGAGATGGGTCAAGTAGAGATGACCGAGGAACACGGCGTGACACCAATCGGCTGTGTCGAAATGGAACTCAACCCTGGAAGAAGAGGGTATTGAGGGTAAAATCACCAACGAGGAGGGGAGTCAAGGACTTATTTCAGAACTTGATGAGCACGGCAGAGAGCAACTCAACGAGTTGCTCGACAGGGTGCACAGACTCACGGTTGGGAAACTGATCTCTGGACATCCTACTTCGTTTAGCAGACGATCCAATTCCTCCTCACTCAGATGACAAACGAGTGCACCCCGCCGGTCTCCTCCCATTACCCGCCTGTCTCAGTCCATACCCATAACTTTCGACACTCATTAAGCGCGGAATCCCGATGCGGAAAAAGGTACGTGTAAACGTAGAGTGAGCAGTAGTTTCACGATGTTAGATATCTAAAGGAGAGAGTTTCGACAGGGAAATGACAGACTGTCTTAGTTCGATGAGGATGAGATCGGTTTCGTTGTCGATCGGGTTGGTCTGGTGGCCTCACTCTCGATTGCTGCACCAATTGATGCGATTCGAGCATCCTCGAACGCTTCGCCGATGATCGTTACACCGAACGATGGTCCGGCGTCGAACGAATGAGTTGGAACTGCAACGGCCGAAAGATCAAGGAGATTCACGAAATTCGTATAATAACCGAGGTTCGAATTCAGTTCGATCGGATTCGACTGAACGGCTTCGATCATGTACGTGGTCCCTGTCGTCGGAACAACCAGTGCATCGATTTTAGCTAAGACCTGTTCGGCCTCTCGTCGAAGCGTCTTGAGCTGATCGAACGCTTCGAAAGTGTCGACGGCAGAGTACTCTTTTCCACCACGGATAATGTCGGCAACGGTCGTGTTCACTTCATCGGGATGAGTCTCAATGAACTCACCGACAGCTGATAACCTGTCTGCGACCCACGGACCACCGTAGAGCAGTTCAGCAGTCTTCCGGAAGGGCGTGAAGTCGACGGTCGTTGGTTCTCCGAATTGTGCTGCAATCTCGTCGATCGTATCATCGAATAGTTGTGCGGCCTCGTTGTCGCCGAAAAACTCCAGTTCATCCGCGGCTGGAACACCGATCGTGATATCAGAGAGGCAAGTCTTCGATAGTTCAAGGTCATCAGCCAAGCGACGTGAATACGGATCATCAGGGTCAAATCTGGCGGCAACGTCTTCGACACGAAGCGCGTCGTCAGTCGTCTGGGCGAAGATAGACACGCAATCCAGGTCAGCGCAGGCCGGGACGACACCACGAGTGCTGAGCGCTCCGCGTGTCGGTTTTAACCCGACAAGTCCATTGAACGCTGCGGGAACACGTCCTGAACCGGCAGTGTCGGTGCCGAGTGCAAACGCGACGTGCTCTCGTGCCACCGCTACGGCAGAGCCACTGGAAGACCCACCGGAAATATACGCTTCGTTGTGTACGTTTCGGCACTCTCCATACGGGCTTCTGGTTCCGACAAGTCCTGTGGCGAACTGATCCATGTTTGTCTTCCCGATCAGAATCGCACCGGCATCGATGAGTCGATCAACAACGGCTGCATGATCCTCAGGTTCATACGCGTAAGCCGGACAGCCGGCAGTCGTCGGGAGACCATTGTAATCGATATTATCTTTGACAGCGAATGGGATCCCGTAAAGAGGGTTCTCTGTGAGGTCAGCGTCGTCGAGTTCAGTTGCCTCTGCTAAGACATTGGCTTGATCACGAGTTGCGATCCACGCGTTCGTGCCGTCCGTTTCAATTCGATCAAACACGTCTCGGACAACCCCTTCAGGTGTTCGTTCACCAGCCTGGTAGGCGTTGAGCAGTTCTTTCACCTCCATCTATGCGACACCTTCTTCAACAGCCTTGATAAATCGCTCAGAGTCCGACACCCAGCCGAAGACACCGCCCTGCATTTTTATTTGCTTAATTGCAGCCTCACGGTTTCCGTTGTCTGTCGCGCCTGTGGCGTCTTTCAACAGTAGACACCAGTAACCACGATCGTTTGCTTCCCGCATAATTGTATGTACACAAACGTCGGTCGTGATTCCAGAAATCACGAGATGGGTCGTACCAAGCCGTTCAAGCACCAGCCCAATGTTCGTGTTCGCGAACGCTCCCTTGGTCGGTTTATCGATAACAGGTTCACTGGGCTCAGGAGCGAGTTTATCGATAATATCCCAGTTTTCGTGTCCACGCGTCAGAAGCGGTCCGATCCCACCGGCTGGTGTTTCACCAATACCGTCTCCGTCTCCAGCCATCTTGCTTCGAAGCAGTTTATTGAAAGGAGCATCAGAGAGATCTTGCTTGTGACCCTCTCGCGTATGAATTACATCGATATCCGTTTGTCGAACTGTTTCGAGAACGTTCCAGATCGGTTGAACGGCTCGCTGCGTCTGTGAAAGATCGTAACCCATTGCATCGACATAACCGTCCTCACCGCAGAAATCCTGTTGCATGTCGATGGAGAGAAACGCAGTGCGACCAGAGTCAAACTCCACCATCGCAGTTTCGCCGAAGTCAGGACAGTCCTCGACCTCAACTCGGAACAAATTCCCCTTTGGAGAACCGTATAGCCATTCGGGGTACTCGATTACTCCTGTTTCTTTGTACTTTTTATATGCTTCCTCGACTTTTTTGAGATAGTTATTCCTTGCACTTTCTTTCCCTAATTCCTCACTCTTCCCAATAGAGTTTTGTTTCATTGTCCTATATTAGGGGTGTGGAGAGAATTTGTTTAAACTTGTGTCTAATCAATGGGGGAGTGTCAAAACAATTTATATTGATATGCGGTCGGATATTATCGGTATAATTCTGATATCTAAAACATGGGTGAAGAGAGTCATCCATATAGACACGATGGTGTGCATTTTCAAAGAAAACCGACCGGTCACCGGTCGGTTATCGATCTGGGGCTTTGACGGTCTCGAAGCCAAGGGCGACAACCGCCCGTAGCACGAGTTCAGTGTGCCAGTGGGTCGGAACGCGAGAGCGCACTATCGAGTCGTCGAGAATATCGAACGTCGCGACGAGATTTGCGTGCGATTTGCGCCGTTCAATCAACAATACCGATCGCTCCGAGTTGTGATACGCTCGGATTTCGGTTTCTTCGGGCTCACCCGTCAATGCGTTCGCGACTGTGCCCCTAGTTTTCGACACCAATTCACCGTCTACGGGTATTGCGTCCATTAGTCGTGGTCACCTCGAGTCGGGTTTCCCCGACTCACTCGAATACACGAGTGTGACCACCATAAATATTACTATTGTATTCGCATTTTCCTATGTGGCCCATATACGTAGCCCGTAATCTCTCGAGTTCGTGGTATGGTAGTATATGCTCACTCAATAGTAATAATTAAGTGGGTGCCGTTCGTTCGTACGCATGCGGGCGCGTGAAAGCGACAGCCTGCAGGTGACCACGACGATGGAATACCACTACGACTACCCGAATCACTTGGACGAACCGACGCCGATCGACTCGAGCGGTCGCGAACTGCCAGACCCACCGGCCTATGACTTCCCGTATGAACCCGGTGACGCCGGCTACGAAGCCGCTCGCACGTCGGGGTATTACGGCCCGATGTACGCCGGCAAGTACGCCTGGAGCAACGTTCGGTGTACTGCTGAGGCCTTCGGCGAATACGACCGTGAGGCTCGAGCAGGCCACCGCCGGAAAACGATCAACGGCAAGCCCCGCCGGTCGCTCAAGTTCCACACGACGTGGATGGACCGGCCCGAAGCCGTGGCGTGCGTTCGCGAAATCGGCAGCTACAATCGATTCACCGACGACCGTGTCGTCGATGTCCTCGAGTCGTGTCCCGAGAACACACGCTACGTCGTTGGCCGTGAGAGTTCGCCCGTCCTCTATCTGTGGACGGACAAGCCCGTCGACGTGATGAACACGCTGACGATTGCGTTGCCAGACGAACTCGACGCTCACCCCGGTGCCGACAGGTACCCGACGCTGTTCGTGGGTGAACCGCTGCAGGGACTCAAGAACGACGGCGATACTCTCATTCGAGCCTGGTGGGACTGAAAAACGAATAGAACGACCGACGTCCATTTTTTCGGAGTGGCAACGCCGTCCCGATCGGCGTCTCGAGTCTCAAATATCGAATATGCAAATACAATAGTAATAGTTAAGTACCAGCCAGCGAATGGTGTAGTATGCGCCGGGAAACCGGCGCGGTGACCACGACTATGCACGAAACTGAATCCCAGACGGAACTGACCCACGCCGCCGACGCGACGATCGTCGAGACGGCAATGGCACTGAAATGCGAACTCCTCCGGCGGACGTGTGGGCCGGCACAGATCGAAGCCGACACGTACCGCACAGAGACGATCGATTACGACCTCAAGGCCGCAATCCATGGCTGGCAAGCGTGGTCCGACGAGACGGCCACACAGTTCGTCGAGGACTGTCTCGAGGCTGCCTGTAGCGACCTCGAGAACAACTGGTTCCAGGCGCTCGAGGCCATCGGCCACTCGGCTACCGTCAGCGAGGCCCACCGATGACCGATCGGGACGATCTCGAGATTGACATGTAGCGAGCGGAAGCCCATCCCCTTCAGGGGTGGGTGCAAGCGATAGGCACAGAGAACCAGTCCACAGGCGACACTCTAGCTGTGATTCCCACGTTACGATTCTTCTGTCGGCCACCAGACGACAGCGCGACTACCAACTTTCCACCGCTCGACTCGCCCCTCTTCTTCCAACTCCTGTAACCGCCGGAGTACAGACTGTTTCGATACGTCCAGCATTTCAGCCAACAGTTTCCCAGTCGCTACTGGCTTTTCAACATCGTCAAACGCTGTCAACACGTCCTCACATGTCACATCTCTTGGTCGTCCGATTCCGTCTTTTGCCATATAGTACTGTATCCACCCCTCGAACAAAAACACCAGTATCCCACAGGGTTTATTATTCTGGAACACGAGTAACTAAATACGACGATGGCGGCCACAAACGAGGAAGAGAGAACGCGAACGAACACCTTCGCCCTCGCTCCGAAAGCGGAGTGGAAGAAGGTGTGCCTCATCGAGTTGCTTGACTCGGCAGCCGCCCTCGTCAACATCGTCACCTACCACCGCAGACAGACTTACTTCGACGACGACCAGACGCGAAGCGATGTGTGGAATGCCATCACGAAAACCGAGATACGAAACCGCTTCCGGCCAGTTCTCGGTCGAGCTATCACCGACAAGATGCTCGACAAGTGTGATGAGCAGTGGGATGCATTTTTCGAGCAACTTGACGACTACTACGACGGTGAACGCGAGGACAAACCCGGTGTGCCCGGCTACTGGAAAGACGACGGGAAGCGAGTCCTGAAAGCGTGCATTCGCAACGATGCCTACACTGTCGAGTGGGGCGAACACAGCCGGATCGAACTCGCGCTCGGCAGCGAGTTGAAAGAGAAGTACGGCATTCCACTCAACCAACGCATTCGCGTTCCGATCAAGGGCAATCCACAATACGACGGTCACGGTGGCCGCTTGGAGTTGGTGTACGACCGATCCACCGAATCATTCACGGCAAAGCAGCCAGTCACATTTCTCCACGACACAACACGAGCTACGGATTCCAGCGACGAGGGGTGCGTGGCAGCCGTGGATGTCGGTGCAAACAATTTCGTCGCCGTCACCACGACACAAGGCCACCAACGCGTGTTTCACGCCCGTCCGTTGTTCGACCGATTCAACCACTACACAGAACGAATTGCCGAGTTGCAGTCTCAACTCCCCGAAAATGCGGATAGCAGCCAACTGATAGAGAAACTTTACGACAAGCGCACGAGCCACCGCAATCACGCTCAAGACGCACTCGTTCGCCACCTTGCACGTCTGTTTTCAGAGTGGGGCGTAGAAGCAGTGTATGTCGGGAAGTTAGATGATGTGCGTGAGAAGCACTGGTCAGCGACGGTCAATGAGAAGACGGATCTGTTCTGGGCGCACGGTCGCTTCCGTCGCAGGATGCAGACCGTCCTAGAGGAGGAGTGTGGCGTCAGTGTCGAGGAAAAGTCAGAGGCAGGCACATCCAGTCAATGCCCTCGCTGCGATGAAGGGACGCACGTCTCGCGCAACGGCGACGTGTTCCAGTGTGGTGGATGTGGCTTTGAAGGTCACAGCGATGTGGTAGGGAGCGAGAATTTCCTGCAAAGCGTGGTGGATGGCGATGTTGATCTCACTGGAGAAAGGCCGATGGCACGGCCTGTGGACTCGGGTCAGAACGGGCCTGAGAGGGGACACCGCAAGGTGCCTCGCCTTGAGTGGAACGACCACTGCTGGCGACAGCGTGGTCATGCGACCAAAGAGGAGCCCACAAACCGGAGTACCCGCAAGGGGAATCTTGCCTCAGAGTCAGGCACGGCCTGAATCACCCACCGAGGAATCCCACGGCCTTCAGCCGTGGGAGGATGTCAAACTCGCGAGACCCACCACGACGAAGGCGTTTCCTTCGAGGTGACGATGCAACACGGCTCCTCGAGCGACCGAACGCGCGTGAAAGCAAAACTCAAATCGGAGACGCTCGAGGACTTCGCCGACGAGAAAGGCGAGTTCCTTGACGAAGTCCGCGAGGGTGCTGAGCAAGCGGTCAACGACCACGAAGACGTCTTCGACGGCAGCGAGTAACCCTCGCCTCTCGCCGGCTTTTCTGTTCGACAGATCGACCGCGCCCGCTTGCGGTTTCCGTTCGTGTATGCTGGAGACCGCTAGGTATTTTACACACCAGACTCTACGAGAGAGTGCCGCGTCTGCCGGTTGGCCGTCGATTAAGGTTTTACACCGTCGTGGTCACCGTCGCGCTTCGCGCGATTACACGATGACGCGCCGACCGTCACGGCGGCATTTCCAAGCATCTGAACTTCTGAGCGTGAGCTGTCGTAGTCCAAATAGAAACCATATCCAGATTCGTATCTCGGATTGGAGATGTGGATACAGTATCTGTATCCAGAATCCATATACAGTATCCAACCGCCCATCCAATGATTCCCCGAGAGAATTGAGCGAGTGGCCGCAATATCACGTATCTAGATCTAGCATACAGATTTCGTATCTAGATACCGTTTCTAGATTCTACGAGGATGGATACTGAATCTGCAGTCTTTGTCTGACTAACCTATATGTATCTGGTATCTGTATCCAGTATCTGTATATGGTAATCGGCTCGAGCAGACGGGCTACGGAGGGGTACCATGAGTGATAAAATACTGTCTGGGGCGTTCTACGTCCCAAAGGGTGGCATTGCGAAGACCACCAGTACGGGCCATATCGGTGTCTCAGCGCATGCCGATCATGGTCTCGAGACAGTACTCATCGATCTTGCAGGCACACAGAACGACCTCGCAACCCAATTCGGCCTCAAGGACGATGTTGCAGATCCAGATATCCCGATTTCGATTGTGTTTAGCGATAAATGGGAACTACTGCGAGACAACGCCGACGACATCGTCGATCGGATGGTGTATGAAACAGACGAAGGTGTTGACCTAATCCCAGCCGATGGCGGGCTAAGTGCGGAGGACAACAATTTAGCAAACGTCCCACTCGAAGATCGGTACGATCGACTCGAGACGTTCCTCCAAGAAGAGATTGCACCGCGCTACGATCTTGCACTCTTCGACCTTCCAGGGAAAGAAGATAATATCACAATCAACGGGCTCCATGCTGCAGAGAACGTCATTGCACCACTGAAACCCGGCGCGTTCGAACTCACGCAACTCGAGAATCTACAGGATGAACTCGAGGTGATTGCAGGGGATACCGATCACGATGCCGAACCCACGCTCCAGCTTGTGTTCGCAACGATGGTTGATCGGACGACGAACCTCTCGAGCGAGTTTGTCGACCAACTTGAGGCGGACTATCCCGAGATTTCAGGGCCGCCAGTAGCTGAATCCGCGAATATCAGTGATGGCCAGTCCAATGGACGAACGCTGTTGGCCTTCGACGATGATGAACTCTATAGCACAGGCAAGCGGGCGAGATCGGCGTATCGTGAACTGACTGATGAACTGCTTACCCGACTCGAGGACAACAAATGAGCGAGAATAGCAACGTGAGCGTCGACGAACTCGTTGAACAACACAAAGAAGAAACGAGCGAAGGCCGCTCTGGTGCGGAAGCCGCCGTCGAACAGGATACCCAAGACACACCTGAACTTGAAGCGGCTGTGGCAGACGCCTATCAGCAAATCGATGATGGGGAGCTATCCTCGAATCTTACCCTCCGGGACGAGAATCTTGCCGCACTATTCACTGGCCTTGAAAACTCACAACAGCTCGAAGCAGTTGAAAATGATGCTGCGTCAATTCTTGGTCGCGACGGTCGTTCAGATACCAATCGTGCTGCAGTGCTTCGAAAGCTGGTCCGAATTGGACTCTCGGAAGTCGATCAGTCACTAATTGAGTCTGGGAAAGAAGGTCGTCGACAGTTTCTCGAGTCCCAAACTGACGAGTTCTAATCCGCATTTTGTATCTGGATATTGTATCCAAAATCAGTATCCGAATACAGTATCCAAAACCAATGTTGTATTGGCAAGCGTGTCTGTGCCAGGGCGATAGGGTCGTAGCCAATAGACCCGGCCTCGAGTACCAGGATACAGAACACCAAATCAGATTGAGTGCGTGGATACTGTATCCAGATACAAGATACAGATTCCAAATACGCAAACCGAATACGGAAATGTGATCTGACTTAGCGAGTCTTTGAGAGGATCATTGGGATGAATATGAGTTCATATCCTGCCCACATAGATATGCATTTTCAATAGTAATAGCTAAGTCAGTCCAGCCTGAATGAGAGAGTGTGGCTGGGGAAACCGGGCCACGGTGACCATGACGGATACACACAGACAGACTCGAGAGACGAACCGGGCCGTGTCGCCGATTATCGGTGTCGTATTGCTCATCGGCATTACGATCGTCCTGAGTGCGGTCGTCGCCGTGTTCGCTCTCGAGGCGATTCAGGACCAACACGAACAGGACGCCCAACCGTGGGACGAGCAACCACCCGAAGCCACGTTCGATATCGATCGAATCGGTGACGACGCGCTCGTGACCTACACCGGGGGCGAGGAGATCGACGCGACCGAGATTGCGGTAGCGGGTGATCTGAACTCGAGTGCACAGTTCGACGGCGACACCGTCACGAACGGCGAGACGGTGATGAAACCAGTCACGGCGGACAACGCTACTGTCCGCGTCGTCTGGTCGACTGCGTACAGCGAGGAGACGCTCGCGGAGGCTGAAATCTGATGACCGACGTGAGTACTAGCGCCGATTCCGATACTGACCCTCACAGTAACTGTGAGACGTTCGAAGCCGGCGACATAGTTCGGGACAGTGCGTCCGTCCAGGGCAAGCGTGTGATCGTCCTCGAGCAGACCGCCTTTGCTGCGAACGACTATTTCTTGCTCGAGACGCAGAAGACGGTCGCTCAAAGTGGTGGGAACAAGCGCGAGTGGGCGACAGACCCAGTCGTCGAGGCCGTGTATGAAAGCGACGTCCGGCGTGTCTTCGGTGACGATTGGTTCACTGGCGACGTGTTGATGGCGTACGATGAAGCCCGATTGGACGACCAAATGACCCGGTATCGGTTTCCGAGCGGGCGACTCGAGGTGATCGTCGACCAATAGGGAACTGACCAGCCGCCAGCACACCACGTTTCCGGTGGCCTGCGCCGTATTATATGCTTTGTCAATAGTAATACTTATGTTGGTGGCGAATAGAGTGATGGTATGAACCGGGAAACCGGCCACAATGGTGATCACGACGGTGCGGATGCACAGTACAGCCAGGCGCTGACGGTTGATATCTTCCAGAGCTACCGCGGCAACCGTCGCGAAGAACAGCGAGCGGCCGACACCGAACAGCTTCGACACGACGTTCGATACAACGACCAGTCAACGCTCTCGTTTGCTGAGTTCAATCGGCTGTACGACCATGCCGGTTCCGACGAGATCCCGGCCAAACGAAACCCTGATCTCCTGCGTGTCGTCTCGGCGCTGTGGCCCCGCTGGAACCGCGGGAGTGGCAAAGAGAGTCCGGCCTTTATCGACGCCGAGACGCGGAGCCTCGAGATCGGCGACGTGGCGGCCGTCGGCGAGACACTGTATTTGATGACGCCGGGCGGTTGGAGCGAGATCGAACTCGAGGTGGACCCATGAACACGAACGCGCCCGTGATCGCCCTCGAGAGCGTTGATCGCTACGACCGCGTCGATGTTCCAGCGCTCGACCTGGAGTTGACGATCGTTGATTTGCTCGGGGAGTACTTCGGTCAGCCCGGTCTCGTCGGCGTGGACTCGGGCGACCAGGACCAACGCTACCTGATCGCCACGCGAGGGGATTCGGACCGCGATGGCCTGCGTATCGAGCACTGGAACGGGACGACCTATCGCGTCAAGCTACACGCACAGGCGCTCGAGGCGGGTAGTGGACCGACTGATGCTATCGTCCCCAAAGCGACGAGTGAGCGTGTCCGTGGTGGCCAGACAGTGCCACTGAGGGTATAGCGATGGTCCGAAAACCACCGCTTCCCGATGGGTACGAGCTTCCCGAGGCCGTGAACGGGTGGCTGTTCGACTCCGAAGACACGTCGAACGGGCACGTCTGGCGGTCGAGCGATTACGAGTGTTCGGTCGGCGTATTCGATAACCTCGGCTCAGTCTCGGTCCGTGTGACCGACGACCGCGTCTCCGGGTTCGCGTCGAACGTGGACCCCGAGCGCGTTGAGTACGATCGTGCCGACCGAGACGACGCGCTGTCCGGGGCGCTCGACGCTGCGCGGGCATGGATGGAACAAACCGATCCGGCGGCGTGGTCTCACCCCGACGTGTGCGAGGCCGTCTTCGACGCGCCCGCGGGCTACTCCCTCGAGACGTACTATCTCGAGAATCGGGAGACCATCGTGTACTACCGGCGTGACGACGCCGAGATGGGAATCGAGATTGATGTGCGTGGCAAGGGTCCCGAAGCGTTGACCCGCGAGACCGCTCCGTATCTGTACGTCCACCAGTGGAACGGAAGCGGGAACGCGACCGTCGCACTCGCGCCCTGGACCGAAGCGCACGGCCCGAAGACAAAACATCCTGATATCAAGCCCATCCTCGAGACGCCCGACGAATGCGGACTCGAGGTCGCGTTGACGATGGCCCGGCAGTTCGTTCGCGAGCACTTCGCCGACAGTGGGGAGATCGACGCGGCAGGGCAATCTGATATTGGACGGTGGTCGGCGTGACCAACGACCAGCAGTTCAATCTCGAGACGTTCGCAGCCGAACACGGCACGACGGACGACATTCGAGATGGTATTGAACTGAATCCGCCCGAAGACGGTCATCTCCGCCGCGTGAACGACATTCACGACTATTGGCGCGGTCTCGAGGCGAGGGCTGACGGCTACTACAACTCGCAGTCGATGGTTCCGCCGGGGTCGTTCACGGTCGTCCTCAACCCCAGTGAACCCCACGTTGAGTTTGGGTGGCCGAACGAGAGCAGGCTCAAGGCCGGCGTCTGGCTCTCCGGAAAGGACGGGATTGCATCGGTAAAGCCACCTGTGCCGGTCGCGATCGACGATGACCACCTCCGATTCGCTGCAGAGGCATGTCTGTTAGCAGCCAAGCAGATCGTTCCAAAGGAGGATGTCGTCGCAATCAGGACCAGCCAGCACGAAACGCTGTCGGTCGGCGTAACCAGCGAAGCGTACGACTACCAGGAGGAACTGTTCAACGGCGGTGGATTCGGTGGCATGCCGCCAAGAGAGGGTGCCGATACGCGCCACGGGTTCTTCCACATCCGGAAGATGGGGACTCCGTTCAACGTGTATACCCACGCAGAGGCTCCGCGGCTTGGGCTCGAGGAGCTTCGTGTCGATATTCCAGAGCGGTGGTCGGCATGAGGCTCTACTACACCGGTGCGTCGCCGAACAACCTCCGCAAAGCCCGCGAACACGCGCCCTCGCACTCGCACGGGTACGGCTGGACGCCCCAGAAAATGACACCTCACGACGGGCACTACTTTCTCGACAACGGTGCATTCGGCGGCCATTTCGACGGTGATGTCTGGGTCAGCACGCTCGAGGAAGCGTTGACCGAGATGCCCACCGAGCCCGATTTCATCGTGTTGCCCGATGTTCCTGGTGACGCCGAGGCGACGATCGAAAAGCATCGGGAGTGGCTCTACGACCGACCATTGCCCCTGCGCTCTGGGGAGACGATGCGGTATTGGGTCCTCCAGCCCGGCGTCCCGATCGGCGAGCAGTTCGACGCACTCGAAGGCTGTCAAGGCGTGTTCGTCGGCGGGTCCAAACGATGGCTTCGCGCTCACGGTGACCAGATCGTCGCCGAAGCCCGCGAGCGTGATCTTCGAGCGCACGTCGGCAACCCTGGTGGCGTTGATGGACTCGTGTGGGCGTACGAGACTGGCTTCAATAGCTGTGACACGACGACGATCTTCCAGAACGGGTATTGGCACTATCTCGATCGACTCGAGGACGCCACCGAGGAGACGGATTCGCCAGATCCACAGCCCGGCGAGTCGGGGTGCAAGCAAGCGACTGTCTCGGAGTGGTCCGTATGAGCCCTCAGTGGACCGGTCCCGACGACGCCCCCAGCGCGGTCGATCTCTACGCCGGCTGTGGCGGGATGACGTTTGGGCTCTTCCTCGCGGGCTTTCACGTCCGCGCTGCGTGGGAGATTCGCGCCCCCGAACGCTACACGTATCACGTCCAGCACTGCCAAGGGAACGATCTCGCACAGTACGGCGATGCGACCAACGTTGATCCATCGAAGGTTCCCGACGACCTGTCGGTGCTCGCCGGTGGCCCCTCCTGTCAAGGCTGGAGTGCGGCCGGTGGAACGGTTGACCCCGACGACCCGCGGAACGAACACGCCTTTTCGATGGTTCGGTGGGCCGATGCCTGCGAGCCACAGCTCGTACTCGTCGAGAACGTCGTTGGGATGACCGAGCTTCACGGCCCACTGCATTCCGCACTCGTCGACGAACTCGAGGAGGCTGGACCAGGGTACGAAGTTCGAACGCTCGAGTTGAACGCTGCCGACTATGGCGTCCCCCAGCGTCGAAAGCGCGTGTTCATCGTCGGCGTTCGCGACGGGCTGCCGACACCCGGTACGTGGACACCGCCTGCGACCCATCGTGATGGGCAGCGCCAACTCCTCGAGTTCTCCAATGGACGGACGCTCACGGGATACACGACGGCGCGGGAGGCCTTCGACAACGGCGGTGACGGGCCGTTGCCCCGACCGCTCGAATCCCAGTCGCCCGCGGACGATCCTGTTCATGCGACGATCGACGACCTGGTCGCCTACCGTGACGATCCCACCGATCGTCACCGTGTCGACCCACATTCGGTCAGTGAGTTCATCGAACGTGATGGCGCGGAGGTGTGGATGCCGCCGAATCACGTCGAAATCGATCACGACCGCGAGACTCGAGCGGGAATGGCCGAGTGGCCCCTCGGGTTCTGTGGCTCGTCGACGACCGATCGGCGGCTACATCCCGACGAGCCCGCCCCCACGATGACCGTTTCCCAGGGCACGCCCCCTGTGCATTTTTCTGGCCGGTCACCGGCAGATCCCCACGGCTCGATCGACGCCGTCCGACGGCTGACCGTTCGCGAGGTCGCCCGGTTACAGACCTTCCCGGATTCGTATGCCTTCGCCGGCACCAAGACAGAGCAGTATCGACAGGCCGGCAACGCCGTCCCGCCGCTGGTGGCTGCGACGGTCGCCACACATCTCCGAGAGCAGGTGCTCGAGGCTTCCAGTGTGACCGATGAACAACGCGAGGTCCCTGCATGAACGCCGTTCGTCGGCCCGACTACCTCCGCGAGACGCCGATGATCGATCGGAACGCAGTTCCCCAAGAGTGGACGTCGAAGTGGCGACTGCAGGTCGTCGATCTGTTTTCGGGGCGCGGCGGCGTCGGCCTCGCACTCGATGAATGGCTCGAGGCCCGGATGTTCGCCGGCTTCGATATCGAGGACTACAGCCAGACGTATCCCGGCCGGTTCGCACAACAGGACCTCCTCTGTGATGACGGTCGGGCGTCGCTCGAGGAGCTAGCCGAGGCCGTCGAGATGCCGACCGGCCCAAGCCATGAATCGATGCTGGTCGACCGCGGTCGCGTTGATCGTCCCGACGCGCTGCCGGCACTACGCGGGTTGACCGCTGACGTGGTCTGGGTGTCGTTTCCCTGCACAGCGTACTCGTCACTCAGTGCGACCCACTACGGGTCCAAAGAGGCCGCACTCGAAGCAAATCCGCGGATTACCGACGAGTTCCGAGAGTTCCTCCTCGAGATCGCCCCGCACTACATCATCGAAAATGTAAGGGGTGCAACCCGCGTCGGTGATCTCGAGGCCAACTGTCGAGTGAACGGGCTCGCCTTCGGGAAGGATTACGACCTCGAGCGCCACTTCGAGACGACCTTCGACGTGCCAGATGCCTACGTGTCGGGGGACGCTTCGGTGACGGTCGATACGCGAAACGATCAATCCATCCGCGAGCTTGCTAACGCGAAAGGCGTTCCTGCCGAGTGGGGGAAACAGGCCGTCCGAAGTGCGATTCCGCTCGAGTACGTCTGGTGGGTGTTGGGCCACTGTCCGGCACTGGACATTCCGATCCCGGAACGTCAACAGTGGACCTTCGATGACGTGACCGGGACGGTCGGTCAGTACCAGATGTTCCCCGATGGCCGCTGTGGTGGCCACCTGTGTTCCGGGCCGTGCGATGGCGAGCACACCGTTTTCTAAGTTCTGATGAGTTTGGCCTCGCTTAGGTTTTTTATACGGCAGTGTGATGATCTAACTGGCTCAGGTTAACTGGGCCATGCGCTGAGAAGCACAACACCCTGCGTTGACAGGCCTTGCACCCGCCTGATCGACGTGCATCTCCACCCGTCACGCACCAACCCTACCCCACTTTCACCGATTTCGTGCCATCGATTTCGGTTGCTCACCCACCATTCGTCCGTACTCTTTGTCGGTTCGTTGTTTCACCATTGGCCAGCGCTCATTTCGTCGTTCAGTAAATGCGTTGGTAATAGTAATACTTTTAGGAGCGGTTGATGTACTGCAATTTGCGAAAGCACCAGGTGACCACGAACGATGCCAATAGCTATACAGCACGGAATGAGCACGAAAATTTCACAACAGACGAATGGCCGAATACGCGCGACGCTACCCAAGGCCACGGTGGATGAAACTGGGTTTCACGATCTCGACGAAGACGATCAGCGAACCGAATTTCGCATCCTGTGTGACGGGAACGTACCAGCACTCGAGATTCGGTTTGGTCCAGGCGTCTCCGATGGCCCAGCGACTACGTCGCCGCTTGTATTCGCCTCGACGGGACAGGTGCAACTCGAGTTCCCGACGTTCATGGGTCGAGCGTGGGATCTCGATGGGTGTGAACTCGCATGGGAGGATGGCACGATCGAGATCGACGACGATAGCACAGTAACGATCATCGCCCCGATCGACGGCTGGGAATCCACACTTGACGTGGATATGTGGACGCTGGTCGAGAACCAGACAGCGAAATCAACGATTCAGCGCTCCGGTGAGGATGTCCAGAATACGGTCGCGATGCTTCCAATGGCTGCTGTTCGCAAGCTCGGTATCGAGCGTGGCGACGACACGCGTGTCAAACCCACGTTCGACTGCCAAAGCGGACGGATTGTCGTTGTTCTCACGCCAACTGATACAACTCGATCGGAAGACTCGACCGGGCGTTCGGTGCTCTTTGCCGGGCCGTCGAACGACCAGCCTCGGATTTCAGCCGCCGAAATCGCCGTCAGCCTCGGTGTCACCGATATCCTCGAGCGTGGGGAGTCGGTACCGATGCGCTGGGTCACGCAAGACGGCGACCTGATCGGGTTCGTTACGAGCGACGCTCACGCTGGGGTGTGAGTACGATGGATCACTGGGTTACCATTGGACGGCCGATGCGAACTTCACAGCAGGCCAGCCCTGTCCTCCAGCTAGTTGACCGCCACAACGACTGGCCTGTAGCGCTCTACGGAGATCCGACGATTCAGGCGGTTGACGAACTCGAGGATGACACGGATATCGACACACTTCTCGAGACTGTTGATCCGCTCGCAATCGTGGACCTGAGGCCGTTGCACGTTTCCGATAAGGAGCCGATGGAACCGCTCTGGCATGACCGCCGGACATATGCACTCGAGGAGATCGTTACCGAGGAGAACCCCACACTGGTTCGGACAGTAAAAACGGTCGAACGCGTCTTTAGCGAGAACGCATTTGTGTTGTCCCGCGAGATGCAGCCCGATGAGGTTGCCCTTCGGAATCACGAACTGGAGGCGAACCGCGACGAGATGACCGACGAGTTATTCGACATTCCCCCAGATAGCGAGGCAATGCAACCATACTGGGAGCGGTACAGAAACCAGCCGCTTTCTGGATTCTCTCAAGAACTCGAGGAGGATGCCCATGGCAACTGAACAGGCCACTCTCGAGGGCGACGTAATCGAGGAGCCCCGACCGAAGGTGTTGACGGTCGTCTCCTGTGGCGAGACGAAACAGGCACTCGAGGACGGCGAGACGGTGCCCGCTCGAGAGCTGTATTCCTCGTCAGTCCACACGTGCAAGGACCGATATGGGCGACACTCACACGGCTACTACATCGCGTCGGCGAAGTTCGGGCTCGTTCGTCACGACGAGGACCTGCCATACTACGATCAGACGCTCTCGGAGATGCGCGACGCCGAGATCCAGGCGTGGGCAGAGGACGTAACCGACGAACTCTACGAGATCGTCCATCGCGACGGCTACGATGCTGTCGTGATCATCGGCGGTGAGGACTACGTGACGCCCCTCGAGCCCCATTTTGACGGGATCAACGCGGCCTTCCTCACGCCGTGGCAGACCTGCGAGGACGTTGGTGGCGTCGGGGAGGGCATGTCCTGGTGCAACGACGAGGACAACTGGCCTGAAAACGTCCATCACCCGGCCCAAATCGAGACGGTGGTCTCACCGGTCGCCCCCGACTGGGTGCCCGACGAGATCGCCGAAGTCCGAGACGACGAGATCGACTACGAGGCGATCCTCGAGCAGATGGGCGTTCCCCGAAGCGTATACACGCTGCCGACGACGCCCGACGGAGAAAACCGAGAGTGGCTAGATAAACTCGCCGTGCTGCAGGACGCTGTTCGCGACGAGTACGACGTGGATTGGAGCGAGGTGGTTTGATGGGGAAGTGGCTCACCTACACCGTAGCCCCTCGAGAGGGCCTTTCGCTAGATGAATTCACCGAACAGCGCGTCCGTGAGGCCTACGAAGTCGCTGGACCCAACCTGAAAGACGAACTCGAACCGCTCGGCTATCGCGAGCACGGCGTCGTCTCGGAGCGCGTCAGTACCTCGAGTGGCGTTTCTGAAACGGATATCCGTAATCTCTTTCGACAGATCCACCGCGACATTCGGGTTCTCTACCTGACCCGCGTCTCGGATACAACAGACAGCGCCTTGATCAGCGTCTACGAACCGACCACGTCGGGAAAGCTTGGACTCGTCGACGAGCGTTCTGGGGAGTTGACCTTCGAAGGTCGCGAGCGGTACGATGGCCGATATGACGAGCGGGCAGCCGAAGTACGGCCACTCGAAGATCCACGAGAGGGGACCGACAGCGACGAAGACCACGTCACGGACCTCAAACTCGAGTACGGCGCTCGGCCGTTGTTTCACTATGACTGACTGCGGCGAAAAACATCTGCAGTCCGGAGTACGGAGCGGACATTAGTACAATGTACTAACGTCAGAGCCGCCGATCGTCCAGCGTCTCGAGTTCCACCGGATCACACGTCGAGCACTGATCTCGAAACCCATCCTGAGTCGTCACGTCACCACACGTCGGGCAGTACCCCATCGCGTCGGGATTGTGGGCCACTGCAGCACGCCAACTCTCGGGATGCTCCGAGTGGCCCTTACAGATCGGACGGGTGACTCGCAGACCGAACTTATCGGCGGCGATAGACCGCTCATCGTCCCCTACGGGCACGTCACAGAAGATACAGCGCTGGCCGTCGAGATGGTCCCGAACGTCGTCCGCGCCACGGTCGGCCCGTGGGCGGTGAATCTCGACGTGTGGCAGTGGCCGTGTCGGTCCGTCAATGGGTTCGGGAAAGTCCCCATCGACCGCGTACACCGTTGTTCGTCCGTCAGAAAACACAGCTTCCACGTGGGACGACTCGTCTGCCTCGAACTCCTCGATCAGGCCATCGTGATCGGCGTCGAGGGTCTGTATTCCATCGGGTTCACTCGAGAGTCCGAGCAGTTTCTCGACCGGCAAAGCGACCAGTAACACCAGCGAAAGTGCGAGAGCAACGGCTTTGAGTGCGACACCGCGTAGCCAGTCGATCACGGCGACCCACCCATAACCTGATCTAGCGTGACTGATTCGCTTTCCTTGGATTCGTCGGCTGTCGCTGTCCCTTCGGGACCGTCCGACGGACCATCGGAGCCGATCGTCACGGCCTCGCTCGAGTCGCCCTGGTCTTGGTTCTCATCGTCGTTTCCGGCACTGGTGCTCGAGTGATACTCGTCGATCGGTACGTCGCCGTCCTCAGTCGGGACGGTCACACCGCGATACTCGAGATCGTCGATCGCGACGGATGCGTCGACGCGGTCGAACATCTCCGACGCCCACGCAGCGGCCTCCTCTCGAGCGGCGTCTTCGCCCACATCATGGACGTGAGCCGTCCCGACGCGGAGTTCGAACGTCACTGTCGTGTCGGTCGTCTCCGCGACTTCGAACCACTTCGCAGCGCTTCCAAGCTCGTCGGCGTCGGCGACGATCGCTTCGGTCTTGTCGATCACGTGACTCTCGTCGATCGACTTGGCGAGGTCCGAGTCTACCTCGAGTGTGATTGTATACTCGTACCAGGTATCTCGAGCGTGCATCAATCGATCACCGTCCGGTTCGGGAGACCGATCACCGCCCCACCACACCGCGGGCAGCTATCCTCGATCGGCTGCCTAGTGATCAGGTCTTCGAGCGGTGTGTTCCGAGCGCGAGTTTTGAAGTGGTAGTGCGACCGATTCTGAGCACACTGCTCTTCATACGTGACTTGAAAATCGACGCGTTCGGCCTCGAGTCCCCCTGCTGTCCGTGCCGGGCCGTGGGCGGGATTTCGAAACGCGTCGTCGCGACTGTCCTCACCCATCGAATCACGCTCGATTGGTCCCGGCCTCGAACGGTTGCCACGTCTCGAGGACGCGCCGTGCGAACTCAATCGCCGTTATCTCGCGGTCGTGGTAGGCTCGAATCCAATCCAATGAGACGTACGCGTAGCCGACGCGCTCGCCACCAGTGGTGAGTTGGATCTGGCCGGTGTCCGTGCAGAGTTCCGGCACCGATCGCAGGACGATCGCCGCCGTCAGTATCGTAACGCCCCGCGGTGCCGCTGTATCGCCCAACTCGATTCGAAGATAGGGATCAGCCGCGACCTCCTCGAGCGTGTCGATCGAGACGCCGTTGGACTCGAGACGATTTCGGAGCGTTGCGTAGACGGGTGCGTGAGTCCGACCTGGAGTACCCCGTGTTCGAACCCCCGACGGACCTGTGTCGGTGCTCATCGGCGTTCCCCTCGAGTAGCTGTGGACCCACGCTGGGAGTGGTCCGAATCTGAAGCCGAATCTGATTCTGATTCTGATTCAAGCCCAAACTCACGCGATGTCTCAGAACTCGACCCAGACCCAGATCCAGATCCAGACGCAGAGATGGTCTCGGCGTGCTCAGAGCGAATCTCCAAGATGTTTCGGTAGTGTTCGCGAACGGTGACTTGACTGACGCCGAAAAATGCGGCCGCCTCTTCCTGCGAGAGCTTTCGGGCCTCCCCAGACCCGTATGGCGGGTGATTCGAGACCAGCGACGCCAAATAAATTGACGCCGCTGCGAGCCCCGATGGAGAGCGCCCCGACGTGTACTGGTGAGTATCCAGTATCTGTCCACACTCTCGAGCGTACGCCTTCGCTTCCTCGGTGATCGTTCCGGGTGGAAGGTCCTCGAGTGCGGTCTCGATAGCGTCACTCGGGAACGTGAGCCCACTGGTGGACCCGTCTCGGTCGGTGCTCATTTGTGTACCTCCGATCGGTCGATTGTGGTTTCGAGATCGTCTGACCCGATGTGTGCGGGGTCATCGACGCGAATCGTTACCTTCCCCTCGACTACATTTGCAGCGTCGATCACGCCCGATGTATGGACGCTCGTATCCAGATACGCGAGTGCGATATCACCAGTTCGCTCACTGATGTTCGCTGCCGCGTCGTTCGAGATCCCGCCACGGCTGTGCAGCCCGATCGGGATATCGGCTTCCCAGTCCGGGCCTTCGCGACGGAACGTGTGGGGTCCGCGGTACTCGAAGGCCTGTCCGGTGTCGGCGTCGACGATGACGAGTGCCGAGATGGTATCCGGCGAACCGAGTCCGGGCGTCCCGCGCTTGCGTTGCGGGGACGTAGGCTCAGACTCAGGATTGGAATTGGAATTGGAATCGCTCATGCTTTCCCCTCGCTCGTTCGGTCAGCCATGCCGAGTTGGACGGCAGTGGCGTAATACTGGCCCTCGAGATAGTTTTCGACACGTTTGGGAACGTCTGCCCGAGGAACATGGGTGAGCGTTCCGTCATCGATCTGGCGCTCGAGTTTCGATTGCTCGTACAGGATGGGGAAGATTGTTCCGTCAGCGTCGAAGTCCGCAGCTTTGAGTGCTGTCACTCCCCGCCGAGCGATGTAGATCACACCGTGGGCGTGAAACCGGCAGTAGAAGTCATCAGCCCGGTTGGTGTCATCCCGTTCGAACTCGCTCATCGGTCCACCTCATCGGCTTCGCGACGTGCACGTCGAGTCGCCCAGCCATCCGCTTCGCTGGCTTCCACAACTGCCTCGACAGTGGCAGTGTTGCCGAGATTCGAGGAATCGTACACACGCATGTACTCGCGCTCTCGAGCGAGGGCGATTTGCTCGGCGTTCTCTTCGGTTCGTGCGAAGACCGTCTCGTGATCCCAGTCGAATTCGTCATCTTCGACACCCAGTTCGAACATCTCGAACTCGGATTTGAACGTCTCACGAGCCTCGTTTCGACTCATTGCTTCGACGAGAACGGCGTACTCGAGTCCAGCGTCGGTGACCGTCACGAGCCATTCCGTGGGTTTTCCAGGCTCGAGTCCGGGGAGCGGTGCCTGTTCGCATTCCGTTTCAGGCATCGTGAACCCCCTCCAGGCGATGTCCGTAGTTCGGTAGCTGTTCGTCACTGCTGTCAAAGGGGTGTGTGCTGAATCGCATTCTACGACGACGGATTGTGACCGTCTATCACGATAGTCACAAGATTTGATCATAAAGATGAGCGAGGCCAAGTTTGGAAAGAGACGAGATACAGCCGATATGTGGGGGATAAGATAGTATACTCACCAGCGAAGCTTGTACTCCCACCCCCCACTATGTCCAGTGTCTTGGGGAAACTGTCCGGTAGGATATCTGAGCGGGAACTCTGAACACGGGGAAAGTTTAAGAGGGTAGACTCTAGACTAGTCCGAACGACAGCTAACGTTGGATTATTCCTCCCTTGTTCTAGTCAATAAGAATCACTCGTAGTCGTACTGGTTGCCAATTCGCGAGGACACTGGACACAGTGGGGTGGGTGTGAGGCGGTATATGGGCGACACTCGACACACTCGACACACAAGACGCGGTGGTTTTATGTTGGTGGAAAGATATGCTCCCCCAATGGCCTTGTTTAGTCCTGACACGGATATTTTCTGCGAAAGGGATGCTCTCCGGGAGGACTATCAACCGGAGGAGATCGTGGGTCGTGATCAAGAACTTCAGCAGTATGTTTCGGCTCTACAGCCAGTCATCAACGGCGACCAGCCAGCCAACATCTTTCTCTATGGGAAGGCTGGTGTGGGGAAAACTGCTTGTACACGGTATCTCCTCCATGAACTCAAAGACGATGCTGCTGAGTTCAATGTGGATCTTACGACCATCCGAACGAACTGCGAGGATTTGAGCACGAGCTATCAAGTCGCGATCCAACTCATTAACGATCTCCGTGATCCAGAAGACCATCTACAGCCAACGGGCTACCCGCGACGGCAGGTTAACCAGTGGCTCTGGGAAGAACTCGACGGGATCGGTGGGACAATTATCATCGTCTTCGACGAGGTTGATCACATCGAGGACGACTCGATTCTCTATCAAATCCCGCGGGCTCGAGCAAACGGTAATCTCGAGCATTCCAAAGTCGGCATTATCGGCATTTCGAACGATTTCAAGTTTCGCGAGACGCTCAGTTCAAAAGTCCAATCCAGCCTTTGTGAAAAAGAGTTGCAGTTCCCAGCCTACAACGCGAACGAACTTCGAGATATTCTCAGACAACGGGCGGATATCGCTTTCTATGATAGCGTAGTTCCACACGAAGTTATCGCGAAGTGTGCAGCGTTCGGTGCGAAAGACGCTGGTGACGCCCGCCAGAGTCTTGATTTACTCATGGAAGCTGGCGACGTTGCTGTTGAACGCGACGCCGATCAGGTAACCGTCAAGCACGTCGATGAAGCTCGAGAGTTACTCGAGCGCAGTCGGATCGTTGATGGCGTGGCTGGACTGACCCAACAGGGGCATCTCGTCCTTTATGCACTCGTAATGCTTCACGAAGAGGGTGAAACGCCGACTCGAGCACGAGCGATTCAGGACCGCTATGAAATCGTCTGTGATCGGGCCGCTGTTGAACCGCTCGTTCCACGACGGATGCGCGACCATCTCGGTGAGTTGTCCATGCTCGGCATCGCAACACGTGAGGAACGGAATAAGGGTGAATCTGGGGGCCGGTACTACGAGTACTCGCTCGATACAAATCCCGATCTGTTACTCGAGGCGCTCGACGAGACAGTGGACATGGTGGGGGTCACCGACGCTATTCAGAAGCGACTCGATCACGATATCTGAACTAAGAAAGACACTGGACGCAGTGGGGTGTCTCGTCAACAGTGTCCGTCTCCCCAAGACACTGGACGCGGTGGGGTGTGTTTCTTCGATAGCTGTTCGAAAGACACTGGACAGAATGGGGTGTCCGCTAGATTGTTCGACTCGCGAAGACACTGGACAAAGTGGGGTGTGTACTCCGCTTCCTATGAGTCGATGTAGTTCTCGAGCGTCACGCTCGGCGCTGGATCACGGCCGCTGTTCTCGGTGGCCGTCTTCGCTTCGTGGCAGTCCTCACAGAGCGTTTGGAGGTTCGACTCCTCGAATGGGTGCCCGCCGTCAGTGATCCGCTGAATATGATCGACTTCCATCGATTGCTGTTCCACAGCCGCGTCTTGAGTCTCCCCACACTCTTGGCAGGTGTAGTCGTCACGCTCGAGGATCTGTTCGCGGACCACATCCCAGAGAAACATCCGCTGGACGGCGGTTGCGATATCTCGGCAGCGCCTCGAGCAGTAGTTCCATCGACCGTCGACGACCGGTTCGTTGCAGACGCGGCACAGATCCGATCGTTCCTGTGGGAACAGGTCGTCCATCTTTTTGTTCAGCTTTCGGTGCCGGCCTCGAGTCATCTACAGGCTGAGCAGGCCGAGTGCCTCGGGGCTTGACCCCGAGGGTGAAGGCCGTAAGCCCCGCTAAATGTGTTCCGTTCGCTCGATATACTGTTCAATAGTGTCGGTCGAAACATCGCCTGCCGTCCCAACGTAGTACGATTCTTCCCAGAACCCACCACCCCACAGATACTCCTCCAAGAACAGTTCGTGCTGTTCCCACATCTCCCGCGCCGTGATGCTCTTGACTGTTCGCACAATCTCGCTCGGTGAGTGCTTCGGATGAGCGGAGACGAACAGGTGTACGTGGTCGGGCGAGATGTGGAGCGATAGTATCTCGTAGCCGTACTTGTCGCACACGTCGCGGAAACTCGTTTCCAGCGAATCCTCGATAGGTTCGAGTATCGCGTGACGGTACTAAGCGGGATCAGAGATCCCGCGAGGTACGCAAAGCTTCGCTTTGCTTGACTTTGGACACCACACGAAGTGGTAGTTGACGTTGTACACCGTGTGGTTCGACCGCTTCTCACCCATACCAGCCAACACAACAACCAATCAAAAGTATTCTCTGAAGCCACTCACAGACAACCATCAGTAAACTTTTAAGTGTGGAAGAACAAGGGATAGACGTGACGAAGCAACTCAAGGTATCCGACGCCGTGTACGACGATCTTGACGAACTCAAGGACGAGGAGGGCCACACGAGTTTCGACAGCGTACTCCGCACGCTCCTCCTCCACTACCGTCACGTCCAACCTAACGACCAAGAATGACGGACGCACAGGCTCTCGTCAAGACGCTGGACTTCCAACTCGACATCCAGAGTGACAACGAGAGCCTGCTGTACGACGCCACGCTCGAAGCACGATCGGTGTACAACGAAACCATCCGCCTCGCCAAGCAAGGCGTGGACTGGGATGACATTCCTAACCGAGTAGCCGACGACGCTAACCTCGTGAAGAACACGACTCAGCGCGTCGTTGCGAAGGCACTCGGTGCGATGGAAAACTACCACGAGTACGACGACTTCGGCCTTCCGAGCCACACCAAGGACGGCGCGTACCCGCTTCGTGCGAACTACGAAGAAGGGTACAACCTGTCGCTCACCGACGATGGCGGCGTGGCGTTCCGTATCAGCGCGAAACCGTACAAGCACGTCAAGGGTGTCCTCAAAGGGAGTGACGCCCACCTCGACATTCTCCAGACCGCACTCGAAAGCGACGAGTGGAAGATTGGGACGGCAGAAGCCCTGTTCCACAACGACAACCCCGAATTGCACGTCAACGTCACCAACACCGAGCAGACCGTCCGAGACAAGCAGGACTCACGAACGGTCGTCGGTGTGGACGTGAACGAGGACAACGTAGCGTTGACCGCGCTCTCCGAGGGTGGCGTCGAGGACACGTTGGTTATCGACTTTCCCGAAATCAAGTTCGAGCGCCACCGCTACTTCACGATGCGGAAGCGCGTCCAGAACGCGGGGAAAGACAGCATCCACGACACGCTGGAAGGGCGTGAGGAACGGTTTGTCCGTGATCGGCTCCACAAGGTGAGCCGTCTCATCGTGGAGTGGAGTCGTCAGTTCGAGAGGTCGTGCATCGTCTTTGAAGACCTCAAAGAGATGCGCGACAGTATCGACTACGGCACGCGGATGAACCGACGCTTGCACCACCTTCCGTTCCGCGCCCTCCAGTTCTATACGTCGTACAAGGCATCGTTCGAGGAGATTCCGACCGTGTGGATTAACCCCGAGTACACGAGTCAACGGTGTCCGATGTGTGGACATACGGAGCGTGCGAACCGCAACAAGAAGCGGTTCAAGTGTCGGGACTGTGAGCATCAAGACCACAGCGACCGTGGTGCAAGCGTCAATATCGCCGTGAAAGGCATGAAGAAACTCGATTGGAATGTGCCTGCTCTCAACAGCCTTCCCGTTGTTCGGAAGGTGCGACGGCAGGCATCGGGGGCCGTGGACGCCCCGACCGTGACCCACCCGACCGTCCGAGGCTATCAGGCCGATGGTCGAATGGGAGTGTCCGACTAAACCACGGGAAGCCTCGGGGCTTGACCCCGAGGCGGTTCACTGCATAAAAAGGCTACGCCGCTCCAATCGGTGACATTAATTCTGGCTATTTGCTACTATACGTTGCAAATCGCAGCACACGGGCCGATTGGAGACTATTACATTTATAGACATTCACATTCATTGTAAGCTATGTCCGCACCTTCGAATGGACTGCTCGCGTTCGACATCGAGACCGTGAATGCCGATCGGCCACCCGGAGTCGATTTCGACTTTCAAAACCCAGATCATCTCGAGATGTTCTGTATCTGTGTCGCTCACAGACCCTCCCCTGGTGACGAGATCGAACACGAGATTCTTTTCCGAGAGGCGACTGGCCCGGCGGCTGAACTCGACGTGATCGAAGCTGCAGTCGAGTGGATGGATACAAAGCCGCCTGAACGAGTTCTGACGTTCAATGGCGATGGGTTCGACTTCATCCATCTCGAGGGTCGCGCTCACAATGCCGCCGATGCCCTCGGTGACCGGTTCGACGTTGTGGACCAGGTAGAATCGTTTATCGAGGGCGTCGAGAGTGACGATCTCCGGCCGGAGGCTGTTCAATTCTGCAACGATCAGTATGCGTCGTTCGAACAGACCTGTTCTGCAGTCGGCGTTGAGGCTCCTGAGACGAGGCTCGAGGCGTTTGATCTCCCTGTTGATCCGATTCCACAGCGACCCACGTATCGCTCGAGCGAGCCGATTCTAATGGGCTGTGACGTTCCGGTTCTCGGCGAGCGGTATCTCAACCTCTCGGAGTGTGGCCAGACAGACATCAAGGCATTCCGTGAGATGCACGACGCGTTAACGCACTACGCCGAGACTGACGTTCGACCACTGTTCGAGCTTGCGGATTCGCGGCCCTTCAGTTCATAGGGGTCTTCCTTCTTCTTACACGGCCTCCATCGTAACTGGCGGTTCAAGTGCTGGTTCCGTCACTGTCGCCGGCTCCGCAGCCACGAGTACGCCGGTCTCGAGCACCACCTTTCAACAACGAGGGAGTCCCGCCGTTTGCGGCGGGCGGGAATCGCGTCACTGAACGACACAAACCACCGTTCGACAGCCGGCCAACTCCCAAACGCTTATAATACTACCAAACCACATGTGGCATGTGGAATTGAAACGTACCGCCCGCGTCAAACTCGCCATCCCCGACGACCGGCGGGACGACCTCAAACGGACGATGCTTACGTTCCGAGAGGTCGCCCAACGGTTCGCAGACCGTGGATGGGAGCGAGACGAGGACGGCTACGTTATCACATCCAGAACGCGCCTTCAGTCGCTCGTCTACAAACAGGTTCGCGAGGATACTGGCCTGCACTCGGATCTGTGCATCGGCGCGGTGAACCTCGCGGCCGACAGTCTTCGGAGCGCGGTCGAGCGCATGAAGGCCGGCAAGAACGTCGGCAAACCGACGTTCACCGTCCCGACCGCGACGTACAACACCGGCGCAGTGTCGTACTTCACGGACGGCGACGGGACGGGCTACTGCACGCTCGCGGCCTACGGGGGTCGGGTCCGTGCGGAGTTCGTCTACCCGCCCGACGAGGACTGCCCGCAGCGGCAGTACCTCGGCGGCGACGAGTGGGAACCGAAAGGCGCGACGCTGCACTACGAACGAGACGACGGCGAGTACTACCTTCACGTCACGGTAGAACGCGACGAACCGGAAACGGAGTTGGGAGAGGCCGAGAACGGAACGGTTCTCGGCGTAGATTTAGGCGTGGAGAATATCGCCGTCACGAGCGCGGGGGCGTTCTACTCCGGCGGGCTGTTCAATCACCGCCGAGACGAGTACGAGCGCATCCGTGGGTCGTTGCAACAAACCGGTACGGAATCGGCACACCGAACCATCGAGAAGATGGGCGACCGCGAACGGCGGTGGAACACCGACGTACTGCACCGAATATCGAAGGCTATCGTTCAAGAGGCAATAACGCACGACTGTTCTCACATTGCCTTCGAGGACCTGACCGATATTCGGGACCGAATGCCCGGCGCGAAGAAGTTTCACGGATGGGCGTTCCGTCAACTGTACGAGTACGTCGAGTACAAAGCCGCCGAGTTCGGGATCGCGACAACGCAGGTCGACCCGGCGTACACGTCCCAGCGCTGTTCAAAGTGCGGGACGACACTCCGCGAGAACCGCACGTCACAAGCAGCCTTTTGCTGCCAGAAGTGTGGATACGAAGTTCACGCCGACTACAACGCCGCAAAGAACGTTGCAACGAAACTACTCCGGTCGGGGCAGAAGTCTCCGGCCGGAGGGGCGACCAATCAACTCGCCCTGAAGTCGGGAACGCTGAACGGGAACGGCGATTTCACGCCTGCCTCATCATAGGCCAGACCGGGAGTTCACCGACAAACCCCAGCCTTCAGGCCGGGGAAGTTGATCGATTGCCTCACCAGCCGTCGCGAAGAACGGTAGCGAAGGCATCGATATCGATGGCAACCAGCGGTCGAGTCGGTGCCACGCTCGATCAGACCAATCCGCGTTTTCGCGCACCTCGAGTGAGTCCAGTTCCCCGTTTTCGTCGGTGTAGGTCATCAACAAGTGCGTATCGTGACCCGTCTCGTCGTTGGTTTGGGTGAGCACCTCGCCGAAACGGGTGTCGCCATCGACGGTGATCGAATCGCTATCACGCCAATGTACGGCATCGTCTGGATCGTAGTTCTCGAGATGGGTGGTAACGGCGATATTGCTACTGACCGGCACCTCGTCTGGGCCTTCGAGCAGCGAGAGATCGATTTCGTGATCACTCCCCTCGAGTACCGGGTCAGGTTGGAGGTGTATCTCACCGAGATTATCGTCGGCTTCGAGTACGGCTTCCACGTCGATCGTCTCGCCGTCACTCTCGAGACGGGCATCGGTGAGCGTGTCGTCGGACACCGCGTACTCGCCGATCGCGCTCGTGCCTCCCCGGACCACAGCGTGATCAGGGTGAGCGCGGTCGCTCGATCGAACGCGTTCAGTGACGACGAACTCGTGTCCACTCGCACTCTCGAGCGTCAGTTGGACGTGATGGACGCCGTCGCCAGTGGCGTCGAACGTTGCCCGCTCGCTGTCGGTGACGTTCGCCGTGATCTCCTCGCCGTCTGGCCCGAGTGCGTCGGCATCGATCACCTCGAGTGTGGCATCATCCTGTGGGGTCACGTCGATCGACACGCGCTCGCCGGATTCTGGATTGAGCGACGAGAAGAGCAGTGACTCGAGTGCTGGTATGTCGCCATCAAATGCTGGATTCGGAGCTGTCGTCGAGTCCGACCCATACTCGTTTCCATCGGCGATGTGGATTTCGTAGTCTGCGACCGCTACGTCTGACTCGAGTGGATTATCGCCGAGTGTGACCGTTGGGTCGTCGAAGAAGCCATTCGTCTCGAGCGACCAGTGCTCGTCATCGACGGGTTTCGTCTCACCGTCGGCGGTGTGGGCGACAATCGTCGCATCGTCTTCGGTGATATCGTCTGGCACTGCCCAGGACACGTCGAACTCGTCATCCGAGATCGGTCCGTCGTCGACGTCCAGGTCATCTTCGACTGAGTCGCTGACGATATCGACCGTCTCCTCGATGTCGTGCAATCGGTCGTGGATCTCCCCGAGGTCTGCATCGTCCGAGAGATCATCGTCATCGTCGTCTTCGAAGAGGTCGCCAAACGCAGCTTCGAGTTCGTCACGCCGGTCATCGTCAATATCTTCGAGATGTTCGTCCCAACCCTCGAGTTCTGAGAGGTCTTCCTCGAGTAATGCAGACTCGAGTTCGTCGTGCAACTCGTCGTAAGCGGTGAGTTCTTCGAACGGTAGTGACGGTGTCTGGTGGACCGTCAGTTCGATATCGTCTGTCGGCGGTGCGTGGGTATCAGTATCTGGCTCTGGGAGGTAGAACGAGCCATCGTGATCGAGGCCCTGAAGGTCGCCAATCGTTGGGTCGTCTAGCTCTTCCAGGCCGGCCAGTGAGTCGCCCGGTGTTCCGAGTGGTTGCACCGTCGCCGTCGTCACGCCGTCATCAACCTCGAGTTCGAATTCGCCGTTCGAATCGGTTTGCGTGGTTTCGCGAACCAGCGTATCGTTGGCCGCAAGCTCGTCGATCTGCGTCGCGCGGTCGGTTAGCTCGTTGGCCTCGTCGCGAAGATCGTCTTCGAATCCACTCGCGATTTGGTCTGGTGAGCCAACCGTGAACGGGTAGCCGCCGGCTTCGTTGCTCTCTGGGTAGGCGCGATAGACGCCCGGCGGCAATGCGGTTCGAATGCCGTGGTGCTCGGTCGTCGACAGTGGATTGGCACCGGTCGTCTCCGCAATCGGTTCGGTCTCGAGCGTGCGCGTATCCGTCACTTCGCCGGTCGGTGAGAGTTGCTCGATCACGACTTCGCCATCGGTCGTCGCCCCGTAGAAACTCTGATCAACCTGATTCTCGATCAGGCCGCCATCGTCATCGGGATTCCAGATCGAGATGACTGTCTCTTCGTTCTCTGGAACGCTTACGCGTGGGTCCTCAATGCTGGATTCGATGATCGTATTCGTGCCGACGCCCCAATCGCTATTCTCGTGGACCAGTGCATACGGTGTGTCCGTCTCTTGGTGAGCCTCGAAATCGAACTCTTCGTCGAAGGCATCCGGCAGTGGGTCGTTGAGTTCACCCAGCAGGTCGTCAGCTTCGGCCTCGAGATCGGCTGGATCGAGGTCGGGAAGTCCGGCCTCGGAAATCCCATTCGCCGTCACGGTGGCGTTCGCGACGGCCTCGCCACGCTGGTTCTCGACCGTTCCGGAGAGTGTCTGCCCATCGCTCTCTTCGACGGTCGCCGGGAACTGATAGAGCGTCGTCTCGAGGTCCGACGGGTGGACGTACCAGTCGCCATCGAGGAGCATCAGTCCCTTCGTTGATTGTTCGTACTCGTCGCCGTAATCTGGTGGGGCATCGTACGTGGCTTGCTCGTCGCCCTCCAGATCGTATTCATAGACCGTTGGGTCGGTGTCGCTATCCGTAAGGAACAGTCGATCATCGATTGCATGAAGCCCTTTTGCGGTCTCGAGGTCCGTCTGAATCCGGTCAATAACCTCGTAGTCGGCGTCGAAGGCCACGATTTCGTCTTCGTTTGTGACGTAGAGTCGATCGCCATCCGCGTCGATATTCCACGGTTCGGTTGGGCTATCGCCAATGTCCGACTCTTCGAGATCGATCGTCTCTGGGTCGTCGAACGTCTCGTCATCGGTGTCGTAGAGATTGAGTTCGTTCGAATCCCAACTCGAGATGACCCATTGGCCATCAAATTGGGTGATTCCACCCGGATCAGACTCGATATCGTGGCTGTCGAGCAGATCGAAATTCTCGTCGTAGACGTAGACCTGGTCGTGTTGGTCGCCGACGAGATAGTAATAGTCGCCCACCTGCTCGGCATCGTAGTGGAAGTATTCGCCGTCCTCGTCGGGGTCAGGCTCGAGGTCGACGGGTTCACCGTCGCCGTCGAAGTCCTCTGTGTCGCTCGTGAGCGTCGGTGAGACGGATGATTCAGAGAGTGTCGTGTCGGTATCGGTATCGGTTGATGAAGCCGGACCTTGGGTTGCGAGCCCGGTCGGTACAACAGCGAGTGCGAACAGTGAGACGACGAGCATGAGCGCGAGCGCGACTGCTCGCGACTGTGCCCGTCGCTGGGGTGGCATGAACATACTGGCGGTGTAGGGGTGTTGTTTTCGACGTACGGGACACCGCCGACGGGTGTCGACGAGTGGCTCCGCTTAGGCCTGCTGCCTTTTTAGAATGTCACGAGCCACGGTAATCAAGATATCGGACAGGTCAGTGGCTGTTATTTTTGGAATGGTGGCTGAGACAGCTACTTCGAATTTTATCCCCGCCGTTAGGATTTCACGCGGTCTTTCAGTTCCGCCATTTCCTCGCGTTTCCGGCGCTGTTGAATGATCTGTTTCATCCCCTCGATGTTCAGACTGTAGTGTGGCGTCTTCCCGCGCTTACGTGCGTCTACGACGTGTTGGTCTTTCAATTTCGAGAGGATCGACCGGACGCTACTCTTGCTCACGTCGACGAAAGTCGTGATCTCCTTCGTGGTGGCCTCGTCCTGGTCGACCAGTACGGAGAGTACATCCCACGTGTGCCCGTCTTTCGTCCGTGTCTTCGAGGCCGCATGATCGATCTCCTCGCGAACAGCGTCGTGGCGGAGGAAGTCCATTTTCTCCGTGAATTCTTCGTCCAGTGAGTAGCCCTGTTGCTCGAGTTTCGCGATCGTCGCTTCGAGTTCATCGATTCGCTCGTCTTTCCGCTCGAGTTTCTGCCGATACTTGTCTGTCCCATCATCGATCCCCATCGAGAGTGCGTCGGCCATCCGTGCAACGCCCTCACGGAGTTCATCGAGATTTTGGACGGCCTGTTCGTACTGTTCGAGTTCGGCGATTCGGTCTGTCTGTTCGGTGACCGTCGACTCGAGCCCGTCGACGCGTTCCTGTAACTGGTCGCGTTCCGAGCGCAGGCGGCGAATCTCCTCGTTTTTCTGCTCGCGTATTTCGTCGACCTGCTGTTGGATGGTTTCACCACTCTCAGCATCTTCGTCGGTCGTGGACGTGAGCGCCTGCGTGAACTGCTGGGCCATGTCGGTCATATCGCGGGCGCTTTCGAGTTCCTGTTCCAAATCCTCGATTCGTTCGTCTTTGGCGTCGAGTGACTGCTCGAGTTGGGCCACCCGGTCTTCGCGACGCTGTTCGCGAGTGCTGATTTCCTCGAGTTCGTCCACGAGGTCTTCCGAGACAGATTTCAGGCTGGGTCGTTCGAACTCCTCGAGTCCCGGCGTCGCACCCGCATCGAACGTGCGCTTGCGCTCGAACTGAACACGGTCGATCGAGCCGTTCCAGTCAGCTTGGACGAATGCTTGGCCGTCCTCGAGATCCGCGACGGCATCACGGTACTCACTGTCCGCGACTCGGCCGACGACTTTGGTGTCGTTCTCCCACGTGAGGCGATGCCAGACGAGCCAGTTCGCCTGCGTGATGAAATCCTTTTTCACGTCCGCTGGGCGCTGGGAGATCCCGACGATTCCGAGTCCATGTTTTCGTCCACGTTTGCCGATCTTGATGAGCATCTTTCCCGTGTCGTCGAGCCCACTGGTTTCGGGGACGTACTCGTGGATTTCCTCGACGACCAGCAAGAACGGCTTCTTGAGTTTCTTTTCCTTCGCGAAGAGGTTGTGTGCAGTCTCCCTAATGAGGGAATTCGCGTCGTCGGTATCGAGGTAGCCCGACACGTCGAGGATGATCGGAACGTTCTGCTCGAGGGCGAGCGTCGCCAACTTTTGGGCGTGTTCCGGGCCGACCTGGAGGTCGCACTCCTCGTCAGCGCCGACATGAAGCATTTCGAAGCGCTCCTTGAGACCGTAGTATTCGCCATCAGTGTCAACGATTAGGCAGGGAAAGCCGTTCTCGAGGAGTTGTTCTACCACTACACTCGCTGTGTTGGATTTCCCAGAGCCGGATTTGCCGGTGATGAACCCACGGCCGGTGAGTACGTCGACGACGGGGAGATCGTAGCCGTCGATGCCGACGGGAATACGTTCGTCTTCCGTCTCTGGGGGTGTGTCTGTATTTGTGCGGTCGGTCGAGGGGTGTGTGCTGTCGGCCATGAACCAGTACACGAATTCGGGCTTCAAAGGGTTTGGTCAGCCCAATCTCGTGTGGAACAGGTGTGTTGACGGTTGGTCGTGGGGTGTCCGAAGATTCATTGGTTAGTACTAAGTACTAACGTCATGGCGAACCAGATCAAGTCCTCGGGTGCGGGACTCGCGTTGCAGATTACCGACCCAGCACGGGCCGCCGGCCTCGTCGAGGAGACTGACGAGGGAGAGGCGACGCGACTGGCCAACGTGCGTGTGTACTCCTTCGAGAATCTGTTGGTAGTCGTCGATCGAGACCGAGTGACTGTTGCCGATCGGTCGGAACTCGTTGTCGCCGCTGCGCGAGATACAAAGAGCGTCCACCGGGCGATGGATGCCACCCTCCAGATTTCGGGGAACGGGTATCAGGTCCAACTGCCGCCCGCTGAAGACGCGGGGTTTGTCGAGGGTGATCGAGCCCCCTGTCACCCAGCCAGTGGTGTTGTCGTGATCTCGAGAGACGATGGAACGTCTGCTGGGGCCGATGCTGGGCGGTTGGCTGGTGATCTAATATCGATTCGGCGAGAACAGTAATACAACCGTGGTCGACCCGATAGTCAGTTTTCGCTTTGGGCTTCGAGATACAGCGCACCGGCTGCCGTGAGTTTTGGTTGTTTCCGGTAACCGTCATCGACCATCCGGATCAGTCCGCGCTCCTCGAGTAGTCCAACGTTGTACTGGATCTTGCTTCGGAAGGCCCCATCAAGGGCGTCATCGTTATCGTCATCATCACTAAGCGAGCGGGCGACGGCGGTCACCGAATCCGGAGTTTCGTGGTCGATCGTTTCGAGGATTTGTTCGCCCAGGTCTCTCGGGGGCGCTTGCACCGCCGTCGGAATCGTCCACGGTTGTCCGTCGTCATCGGCCGCGTAGACGTGAATCTGGTCCGGGGCGGCCGTACTCGAGAGAGCCAGCGACGCCGCTGCGGTGATCGGTGCGAAGCCGGTCGGGTTCGTGACGCCCGCGACGTTCACCCACACGTTGTGGCCGCGCTCGAGGTCGTCCCGAAGGGCCACGAACGTCTCGGAGTACAGCGTTCGGAAGTTCTCGAATGGGTCGGTAACGGTCGTCTCGAGGCCTACAAGTTCGGTGATCCGTTCGTACTCCGCGACCATCGTTGCTGTCTCGTCGGTATTGCCGGTCTCGAGCGGGTACAGGCGCACGCGATCTGCAGGCACGCGCTCTTTCGTGATCGGAAGCAGTGGTTCGATATCCCGCCCAGAGACGACGATGTGATGGACGTTCGATTCATTCTCTGTGTCCGTCGTGGTTGGTGTCGTATCGGTACTCATCGCTCGAGATCACGCTCTGCCATACGGATTCGTTCTCTGTAGTCGGTGTCACGTTCGGAATATCGGCTTCCATACGCTATCTCGACGTTTTCCCGCCCTTCGAACTCAATCAGTGACTCGACATCTTCGCCTTCCCGCGCTTCGACGAGGAGGCGGTCCGCGTCGCGAGCGACCAGCCTGAGTAGTGACGCTCGTCGGACGGAGAGTATCGAGTCGTCCATATCCTCGGGCGTGACCCAGAGAAAGACCGTCGACTCGAGGTCGTCGGCCGGGTTCTCGAGAACGTCCTCGAGTGTGCGCTCGTGGGTGTCTTCGTCACTGTGGATGTTCGACATGCGTTTCCTCCGGGTCCGTCTCTTGGTCTCGCTCTTGTCGTTCGAACAGGTGCAACGACGTGTTCGTGACGTGGTCGGCGTACTGCAGTTGGTTCGCGTCGTGTTCGAGGGGTAGGCCGTCCTCGTCGAAGCCGACGTAGATCGAATACTGACCGTCTGGCCCCGCTTCGAGCGTCCCGACCCGCCGGTAGTCCTCGCCGTACCAGGGCATACTCGAGACCGACACCTCGTCGAGATGGTTCATGAGCATATACCGATAGGCCGCCTCGGTCGCGAACGACCGCGTTTCGTATAGGAGTGTCCAGCCGACGTGTTCCCACTCGTCGCCGCTCTTGTCGGTGATCCGAGCCCGCCAGAGCGCGTCGTTGACCATCGGTTCGCGGGTCTGCTGGCGGGCGAACACCTCGAACTCGTTGCCATCGTCATCATCGGACTCGAGGTGCCGAGAGAGAATCGCAGCGTGGCCGACGGCTTCGTGACGCGTATCGAAGGTTGTCTCACCGAACGAATCCGGCCGGTGGGAGACGTACTCGTACTCTGGGTCGTCGCTCTCGCGTTCCATGGCGTCGGTCATGCGAAATCCCCGATCGTCGGTGTAGTCGTCTCTGGAGCGGTTTCGTCGCGTGGTTCACCACAGCGCTCACATTCGGGCACGCCATCTCGGAATCGGAATCGATTGCAGCCACAGGATTCGCACTGATCGCCGCCTGTATTCGACGTTCGGTCGTGCGTGAAATCGTCACGAACTCGGAGCGTCCCTGGAGTATGGCGACCGCGGTAACCGGCTGTCACCCGGAGTCGGCACCCGTGCTTTGCGATTTCGTGGACCACCGCAGGTGGAACGGAGATCGTCGGTGCCGGTCGTGTCGGGAGCGCCAGTGGCTCGAGGAGCACTTCGTAGCACGGTCGGGGCTCGCCACCGTCGAATGCAATCTGTGCAGCTTCGTTGATCGACGCTGGTCGGAACTGGTAGTCATCCAGGCGGACGCATTCGCCCGTGTGCGTTCGTTCGATACCGCCGCTGGTGGTCGCCGTGGTTCCGTCACCGAAGTTGCGACTCGGCTCGACGTCGTGGGCGACACACGGCAGTGCGTTCACTGAGTCGCGAACGTCGGCCGCCTTATCTGAGTTCATCGGTCGCCCTCACTGTTGTTGCTGTGCTCCGGGTGAAACGGTCCGAGTGGCTTGAATTTCTCGAGGAAGTCCGAGCGCCGGACGTAGTTACCAGCGCCCTCGTGATCGGTGAACTGTCGTGCGGTATCGACGTGTTCGTAGCAGCCTACGCAGCCTTCGAGCAGTCGGAACTCGTCGTCGGTGAGTTTCTCAAGGTTCAGGAAGCGGACGACCTTTTCGTCGGCCCGGTCGTCGTCTTCGTCGAACACGTCGCCCCAGGTCTTGTCCGGAAGGTCGGTGATGATGACCCACGACCAGTCGTCGACCTCGTACTCGCAGATCGTTCCCATCGTCGCCCCGTTCTCGAGTTTCGGGTACTTACTCGCACGGGCTTCCTCAGGTGGAAGGTGTTCGCGGGTGGTCTGGGTCGGGCTGTCTCGAGTTTCGGAGTTAGTCACTGTGATCGGCCTCCTCGGGCTGCTCTGTTCCCGTGTCTACAGCACGCGGATAGTACTCCGCAGTTCGGCACTCCGTGAACGGTTCAGGACAGCGCATCAACTGAATCTCGCCGTTTCGGGTCTCCTCGAACACTTGCACAGAAAACCCGACGTTCCCACAACCGGGACATGGCGAGAACATATCGTACTCAGTACCGTCTGAGGACATCACGAATCGCCCCCTTTCTGCTGTTTTCCCGCCTGCACGTAACATCCGTCGAGAACGTCTTGTGCCCCTTCGGGCCACTCGCAGGCGGGGCACAGTTCGTTGCCGTCTCCCACCGCTGCTGTCGTTAGATCCGTCGAGACGTTCGTTGACGGCATATTACCACACGCGACGTTCTCGTCATATCGATGGAGGAGATTGTTGTCGATGCGTTCCCCTCCCGACCAACAGACTGTTACTAATCTTGGGTCTTGCTCAGTACCGCTCGAGGATGGATCACTCATCGTCAGATCCCTCCATTCCCGACTGTAGTGCACGTTCGACTTCGCCACCACAAGCAGGACAGTTGTCTGGTGCCTGGATGCGGTCGTACTCTTCCTCACCAGGTGTTCCTGACCTACCGCTGTAAACCTTTTCGAGTTCGAAGTCGTTACATTCGACACAGCTAAACTTCTCTCGGCGGGCAGTACCGCCCTCAGACATTCCGACCACCTCGAAGAAAGTATATATAAGAAAGTGTACTTGTTAAAGATATGATTTCGATATCTTGGCAAGCAATCGTCCTTGGGGGTTCAGTCGGCCTCGCGCTTCCGTTCGCAGTGTACCTGCTCCTGAAGATCCGCTTCTGAAACCCACCGCGCCGTTCAGTACCGCCCTCAGACATCGCGACCAGCCTCCTTGAGTGACTGCTCGAGTTCAAGTTGGTCCTCCCACTCGGCTTTCGAGTGGACGGTGGCGAGATAGTCCCGATCGTCGCTTCCAATTTTCAACTCAATCTGTAGGTCAGCCGCCTTTTCGGCCATGTGTTCAGACGGATACTCGAAGGTCTCTCGGGGACCGTCATTGTGATCCCGAACGAGAACGTGTGGCTCCGTGTCGCCGCTGTCGAGTACATCCCGTGCGTGACCGAGATTGTTCCGGGCGATCGCCTGCGTTTTGCTGATATGGAATGCCAGCGGTTCCGGGTCGCCGTCCTGGTTGATCGTCTCGTAGGCGACACCCCAGTAACGGTCGTGGGTACGGTCGCGGGGTTGGAGCCACGTCGTGATGACGAATCGGTGGTCGTCGCGAACGACTTCGGCCTCACCGCGATCGTCGACGCCGTCGGCGTCCGGGTCGTCGTCCCACTCGAGGACTTCGAACGTCCAGGCGTTCGGCGTTTCGTTGAGCCGGTTGAAATCGAACCAGTGTGGGGCGCGTGGGTGGCTGCCATCTCTCGTCTGTGTCTCGCTGTTTTCAGACATCCGTGTCCCCTCGCGTACAGATATCGACGACCCACTCTCGCAGGTCTGCCGCCAGTTGCTCGTCGTCGGTCCGTTCGGCGTACCGGATCAGCGCTTCGCGAGCCGCCGGATCAGCCGCTGGCTCGAGAACGAAACAGCCGTCCACTGGGTCCCCGTTTTTCGTTACCTCGTACTTGTCGTACAACCCGCTGTCAGTATCTGTGTCCGACATCACGGTAGCACCTCGTGAGACGCCATTTTTGGGCGGTGGAACACGGCGACGATCGGTCCGCCAGACCGTCCGGGTGCCGTGTCGATTTTCTTCCCGACGATGTGGCGATACTCGAGGTCGTACTCGTCGGCGAACTTCTGTTTGGCCTTCGCAACCGCGCTCGAACCGTGCGGTCCCGATTCGGTGACGAACGCGTAGACCTCGGACTCGAGATCCAACGACTCGATTCGGTGTGCGGGTTCACTCATCGTCGTAGACACCTCGCTCGAGTCGGAACGAGCCCAACTCGGCCGACAGTAGCGCCTCCAGGTAGCGTTCGTTGGCCACGGAGACGGTCTTGAGCGCGTCCTCGAGTGCGTCGTCGACGTTCTCGTCGATCTCCATCTCGTAGCCAGGCTTTTCGGGTACGTCCTCGCGTGTGAGGCGATCCTCAGACCGTGGCCGCTCGACGAGAGACGTGATCTGTTCTTGGTCGATCCACTCGCTCCGGTCGCCGTAGGCGACCTTGAGCCGCGAGCCGTCTGTGTCCGTGATCCGACCACGAAGGTGGCTGTCGGTGCTTCCTGATTTGAATTCAACGCGTGCGTCTTCGGTGAGTCGCTGATCGATCGTCTCTGAACTCATGGCTGTGTGTCCTCGCTGTCGTGGGTGTCTTCGTGTGGGTCCTCGAATCCGGCACAGACCCGGCAGAGATTCGTGTCTGTGGCCGGACGCCAACAGACCGACTTTCGCGATCCGCAGTCGTCGCAGGCCCACTCGTCGACGGTCGATCGAAGGGCATCGAGTTCCTGCCGGAGTGTCTTCGCTTCCTGATAGGAGAGGTCCTGCGTGACTTCGCCCGGTTCGACGTGTTCGTAGGGCCACTCTTCCTCGAGTAGGCTGGGTTCCGAGTCGGTGGATTCGCTGGCCGCTGACTCAGATCCGGATTTGGTTTCGGTCCCGAGAGTGTGGTCTACCTCTTCGAGTGAGTACCCCAGCGCGTTCGCGAGTGCTCGCACTCTATCGCGCTGATCGGCCGTCGAGTATTCCTCCAGTTCGTCTGCAGCCAGTCCGGCCTGGAGCACTCTGCGAAGGGTGTAGGTCGTCCCTTCGCCGAAGGCCATCGTTGTGATCGACCGATTGTCGTCGCTCTGGCCGACGAACAGAATCTCGTCGTTGTAAATCTGTGATCGGTCGTCGGTCTTACTCGCCATTGACCTTTCCTCGCTCTTTTTCAGTGGCAAGCGTTCGAATCTCGACGGTCTCGACATGATGTACATCGAGCCAGAATGCGTGGTCAGCGTCCGTTTGTGTCCACTCGAGATTTGGGTTGTTATCGTCACGGTCGTCGCGTTCCCATCGTACCGTTCTACGTGGGGCGTCAATCGACTGCGTGACGAGTTGGTCATCTCCAATGGATTCGACCGGCCCCATGAGAGTCGCCGGTCCGTCGCCAGAGATCACGATCCCGTCGCCCGGTTCGACCGACTCGAGTAGGTCGATGTACTCGTGTATCGTCTCTGGATCTGGTTTCCACCCAGCCCCATGACCGCCCGTACAGCGCGTTTCGGTCGGGTGTCCGGCGTAAGAGTAGACTTCTTCGCAGGACTTACACAGCCAGTCGATATGCGGAAAGTCGTAGTCGTCGCTCGTTGCGAGAATCACTCTGACCACCCCCTCGATTCCGCAGCGTCGATTACTTCATAGGAGTGCTCAATCGCGCCAGCAGAGTACAGGTGAGTCCCACCCTCTTCTTTCTCGACGTGGTAGAACCGGTCACCATCAGAGTCATCGATTAGCCGTCTCTTGATTCTGTACTCGGACTTTCCGAGTTCCACACCGCCCGGAGCGAATTGCTCGTGTTCCTCACGGATTACGTCATCTTCTTCAAAGGCCCATTCGCGCGCAGTGTCGACACTCATGCTTCCACCCAGTCGCGCGGGCTGTCGAACTCGCCCTCCATGAGTCGCTTGCGTTCGGCGTATTCCTCGTCTCGAGGGACCAGCTTGTGAATGTCCGAGTCGTCGGCGGCGAAGGACTCGAGAACGTCACGGGAGCCGGCGTAATCGTAGCCGTGACTGCCACCTCGGAGTAAACACAATTCGTTGAGTTCGGTGTCGTGTTCGAACGTGTGGATCTCGTAATCCGCGTCAACGAACAGCAACACCTCGTCGGGGTTTGCCTCGAGATACGCTTCCCACTCGTCGGCGGATCGCTCTGTTTCGTCTGAGTGCTGTGTATCTCCCATCGTCAGTCCTCCGAACTGATACGCGGCGCGAGCATTTGCAGGACCTCAGCGTGTGGCGCTCCATCATCCCCGTCGTCGACATTCTCGATATGCTCGAATTCGATGAATACCGGCATCTCCGAGCCGAGTTTGAGGTCAACCGCCGCGGTCTCGGGAATCACCGCTTCGAAATCGGCCAGGTAATCCAGCGAGAACAGTGAGTCGCCATCGCCCATCTCGAGGTCGATCAGGTCCTCACGTGGCAGTTCGAGGGTTACGTCATCCGTATCGCCCTCGGCGCTGAAGATTAGCGCATCCTCGCCAGCTTCCGTTTGATCGACCTGCAGGCGGATGTGATCGGAGACCATCTCGGCGGCCGTCACCGCCCGCTTCAAATCCGAGCCCTCGAGCGTGACTTTTGCAGGCAACTCGAGATCGGGAATCTCTGGCTCCGCTCGAATGCTGTCCGGGTCGATCAGCGCCAATGTGTACTCGAGCGTATCGATCGATATCTCAAGTTTTCGCGTTTCCTGATCGAGTTCCATCCGAACGCTGTCGCCCGCGTCGCCGATGCTCAGGATGTCCATCAGCCGATTCAGATCGACGCCGATCAGCCCGCCCGTACTCGAGTAATGCGCGAACGCGGATTCGTCCAGGCCTTCGTCGACCATCGCGACGTTCGCTGGGTCGACGCCACGACCCTCCAGGCCCGTCGGCTCGAGATGAACGGTCATCTCGTCGAGGATTGGCACGAACTGGCCGAAATACGCCTCGAGCGTGCCGACGGTCGCCTCACAGGCAAAGCCGCCTGCGTCGCTCGCCAGATCGACTGACTGGGCTTCTGATTCGGGTTGGTCGGTCGATTCTTCGGTGTCGGCCTCTGGATCGGGCGGTGCGTTCGAATCTCCATCGGTGTCCGAATCCTCGGCGACGTGCGTCTCACCGGCCGTTGCTTCGGGGCTCATCGCCAATCGACCCCCTCGATGTGGACGTTCTCAGCCGTGAGATCGATGTCTTCCCACCCATCGGGGAGTTCGAGCACTTCGATGGCCTCTCGATCGTCGTCGACGTTCAGTTGGCTATCGTTGTGTTCGAACGCTGGCTCCGTTGGATTGCGATTCTGTGCTGATTCTGTCTCGGTTTTCGGGTCAGGCGTCGTCGTGCAGTCCGAGAGTGCGCGATCGACTGCAGCCTGAGTTGCGTTTGTTGTCATAGGGGTGTTGTGCCGATTGTTGGCACGGAAGCACGCTCGCGGAATCGAACCGTGATTTCGACCATCGCGTGAGATCGTTGGGTTCTGCGTTCTGCGTTCTGAGTTCTGAGTGGCGCGTTAGGCCGTCGTCTTCGACCGGTCGGAGAGTTCGTCGCCGTATCGCTCGAGTAGTTCCTCGAGAGTCGTTTCGACCGTCGAGTCGCCGTTCTCACGTGCGATTTGACCGAGACGGATCATCGGGTCGGCTCCAGTGTGAGAGTACTTGCTCAGGAGGGTGCCAGCCGGCGCTTTCAGTTCGTGTTTGTCCAGCCAATTCAGGATCGTCTGCCCGCAGAGTTCGTCGTCGAACACCTCTCGAGCGATGCGCTCGGCCGACCAGCCACGCTCGTTGTGGAAATGATCGAGGACGCCCGGCTTCTGGTGGTCTTCGTTGCCCGCGGACAGCTCGTCGACGTCGTATTTTGGAACCGATGGTTCGTCGACTCGGAAGCTATCGAAATCGACTTGCACCGACATATCAGACCACCCCCGTCAGGCGGTGTGCGTCGTGGGTCGTGTCGGTGGGGCTCGAGTCGGCTTGGATTGTGGCAGTGCTGTGGTTAGTACTTAGTACTAACTCAGTGGGCACTACCCCCTCGAGTGACTCTGTAGAATCGTGATTATCGCCCGGTGCACCTGAGCGGTTCTGGCTAGGTTTAAGTTCAACCGTTTGTAATTGTAGCATGGTTCGAGATCTCCATCCCAGGGGACACGAACCAACTGCGTCATGCCCTAACATGACGCTTCTTCGAGAGTCTGCTTCCTCGAGACAGTGGTCCGTGTTGATTAGTACATCTATCTGAGGGGACTTAGTTCTTACTACCGTTCAGGTGCACAGTAACTAAATACGATTACTCCATAGTCAGTTCTGTGCCTCGAGATTCCGATGCAGATGATTTTGGGAGGAAATACAGCTCTGCCGAGTTTCTACGCGTTGTACGCGAGTCTGGACCTATGACGACAGGCGAAGTTGCAAACGAGATCGAGTGCCACCGGAACACTGCTCGTGACCAATTGAAACGTCTTGCAAAGCGGGGTCGAATCAAAAAAGAAGAAATCGGCCAAGAGTTCGTCTGGCGCTCGAATTGAGTTTACTTTCGCTTCGGTAGGAGGACATTTATAGTCCTGTCCGTTGTAGGACTTATCATAATGTCCACCCATTCCGAAGTCCCACAGAACGGCCAGAATGAAACCGAATCCAAGCAGTTGAGCAGCGAGTGCAGAATCGAACGTCGACAACGTGATATTTCTGAGACGATCACCGAGTTAGAGGAGGTGGCTATGAACGAGCAGGTCGAAGCGCTTGCTGATCTCCTCCGGTTGATGGACACCGAACTCAAGCGTCTCGAGGCTCGAAACCGCCTGTTGACGAACCGACTTCAGAAGGTCGAAGTCGTGAACGGACTCTCCGGTGACGAAATCGATCTTGGTGACGTATCAGCCCTGGATCACCGAGACCAGAAGGTTGTCAAGGCGATCGTCGCCGATGGGCGTGAGCTACTGTCGCTGGGCGATCTTCGCGAGTTGTACCGCAACCACACTGACGTTCGGTCATCCGAGACGTTGAAAGGTCGAACCAAGGCGCTCACCTCGAGTAACCTATTCGAACGCGAGCGATCGGGGCCACACACATCGGCGTGGCGATTCACCGGCCCTTCGGATTAATCGGCTGTCGCGATTTGCATCGAATCGTCGAGTGTCGTCTGGTCTGGTTTCTCCCCAATCGTCACGACATCGTGTTTAAACCGCCCGATAGCGTCGGGGTTGGGTTTCAGTAACGATGCCAAAACGGCTATCCAATCGTCGATCCAGGCACCGACCGACGCGATGAGCTTGCCTCGATCCAGTGGCCGTTGGAAGGCGTCAATCAACGTTGGATCACCGAGATTGTAACCCAATGAATCTAAGGCGTCGAAGAGGACGCCATCGACCGTCGTCGACCCGACGGTCACACGTTCGGTGCCGGGTTTCGTGTCGTCGGTCTCGGGAACGTACCACGGTGCGACTGTTGCTGACCACTTTCGGCCGTCGACGCGTGTGAGCAGCGAGAGCGCCTCGAGTCGGTCACAGTGTTTTCGGTACGTTTCACCCGAACATCCTACTCGCTCGAGGATATCCGACCGGCCGATCGGACCGTCTGCCACGAGGACGGCTTTCAGGATCTTTCCAGGCGTCGGTGCGTTCAGTGTCGGCAGTAGTCGATCAGCCGATAATGCACCGAGCGCTGTTTCGATATCGGCAATCGTCACCTCACCCGGTCGATTCGACCGAGCGAGTGCTGTTAGTGCGTCGACAACGTCGAACGCTGAGTTGGTGTAGGCTTCGAACAGTCGCACCGTCCGACGCATTGCATCGGATTCTCGAGCCGGACACAGATTCTTTTTCTCGAGGACGGTCTCCACAGCGTGGCGTGTCGCCGCGTAATCCGATGTCTCGGTGACCGGGATCTCGAGTTCCACTGGGTCGTAATCCGTCCGATCATCGAGACGCTCGTCATCGCGAGCGACGATCGACGAACGGATCTGCTCGCTAAGGTCTGTGATTCCCGGCCCGGAGACGACCCACGACGCACGGAGATGTGCTTTCGGATCGGATGGATCAACTTCGCGAGCCATTGCTGTCGTCCGTTTATGGCTGTCCGGTTCCCAGAAGTTACGCTCGAGGGAGTGCATACCGTACGAGGACTGTCGTGTCACGACCTCCGAGATGAAGCGGCAGAACTGGGATTCGTTCAGGTCGTTTGGCTCAGGGACGCGGATCTCGATCGAGATATCCACACCGATAGCATCGTACAGTGCCGTTGCGGACATGAGCAACCCGTGAGCCCGTTCGATAAGCGTGGTTCGTTCGTCCTGGTCGAGTTCGTCTAGTTTACCGAGTTTCTTGAGTAGGGTTGCGCGAACTGCTGCATAGCGATCTTTGAACAGATCGTAGGCGTGTTCGTCCTCGGAGAGCCAGCCGATCTGTGCCGCTCGGACCAGATAATCGTGGGTTTCGTCGACGGTCTCGCCGAAACAGTTCTCGAGTTCGTCGCCGAGTGCCGATGGCGTGAGTACGGTGCTCCATAGGTCATCGTCAAGTAACGCTGTTGCAAGCCGCACCAGCGTCGGTATCGTTCCACCGTACTGTGTGGTCAGGGTCAGGTGGTCTTCCATGCAACTCACGTACGCCACCCGCCCGTCTTCCCACCGTTCGACTGGGTAGTCGTTCATGTTCACGCCATCGCGGGCATCAGCGGCCGTAATACGGGCGTGCAACGGCCAACTGCTGCCGGCCACTTTGGGCAGCCACTGCACGTAGCCGTCCGCCGCGGCGTCGCCCGTGTCCGCGAGCGCACCCTCCGCTGTCCGGCCGGCCCCTCCCCCACCCATCCCGTCTGCCGTGCCATACACTGTACTTGCTGACTGACTTGGGGTCTCAGTAACGACGCCTGAATCGGAGGGGGAATCAGACTGTTCTGGCTGATCGAAAGTGGCGAAAACGGTCTCCTGATCGGGGTGAACAACACGGTGCTCGTCTGTGATGAGACCAGCAGCAACGTCGCCACGGGCGGAAAGCTCGATTGTGTTCTCAACACCGCGGCCATCGACGCTGACGAAGCCGTGGTCGTCTTCGAGCGAGTCGATGTAGGGCCGAATCGACCCGCGTGCCAAATCGATATCGGCGTCGTTGGACAGGTCTTTGACCATTGCACCGGGGTTTCGATCGAGATGCTTGAGTATCGAAAGCTTGCCCGCGCGCTTGTCCATCAACTCGAGTTCGGCGTAAATCGAGCCCTCGTCAGAGACGTTCGCAGCCGAGTCGATTTCAGTCGGTTGTCGACCCGGCATGTTGGTCTGAGTAACGCGATCGACGAACTCGGGATGGCTCGAGTCGAGGGTCCGGGCGACCCGTGGCGAGGTGACGATCGTAACGTTCCCGGCCATCGCCAGTTGCTCGAGTGCGGTAAGTGTCTTCCGTCGCGTCGACGCGTGATCCGAGTCGGTCCACTGCTCGCCGTCGAATCGAACGACGAACTCGGGAGTAACATCGCTGGCCCGGAGAATCGGCACGATAGTCGATGTCAGATCCTCGTGCGTGACGCCGAGTGCGTTTCGACCGGTACCGATCTGGGTGAGCGCCGAACGCGCCCACTCCCGGTTGTGTTCGTGGTACTCTCGAGTCGACTCGGAGATGTTGCGCTCGGCGAGGTCAACGTCGTGGTACTCGCGTGCGTACGTGGCGAGAACGCTCGCGAAGCCGTTTCGAACGTCGGAGACGCCGTACTCACTGGCCAACAGGTCGGCAACTCTCGCGGGTTCGATCTCGCCGTCGAAATCGTCAACCAGTTCGGTGACCGCACGCACGACCTGGGGGAGTAAGTCCTCGAGCGCGGCTGGCAACCAATCCGAAACCGTCGGTGGGACGGTTGCGGTGATCGTGTCGAGGCGCTGTTGGGCCGGCGGCGTCGGCTGGAGGACCAGCGACTGGATATCGAACTCTGGCGTGTCGGGTTCAACAGCAGTCGGCTCGGGGTCGTTCAGCGTCCGCTCGTCACTATCGGCCTCGCTGTAGTAGGTCTCGAGGTGGTCATCGAGGGAGACGGCGTTGCCGAGGACCTCCCCGGCGAGCGATTCGAACTTCCGAGTTTCGTCTTGGAACTGCTCGATCCGGTACTCGTTCAGTTTTTCGAACCGCTTCTTGTGACCGACTATCGTGTCTTCAAGCGAGGCTGTGACGGTATCCGTTCGGTCGGCATCGGTCGCATAATGTGACTCGAGTTGTTCGCCGACACTCGCGATATCGAGTTCCAACGCGTCGGAGGAAACAGCCGGCATCCGATCTTCGACAAGATCGCCCTGGTCCTCGTACTGTCCGCGCTCCAGGGTGAGGTCGTTGTACGATTTCGCCTCTCCAGCACGTTTCGCGAGATAGCGGGCTCTCCATTCGCCCGCGGCCTCGCGCGTGGGGAGGCGTTTGAGTGTCTTGACCTTCTTCGACGTGTGTTCAGATCCACAGTTCGGACAGGCAACCGAGTCCTGTGTGCGCCAGCCCTCGGGCTGAATCCAGGGCTGGTTGCAGTCGCCCGCACACTGGAGCACGTCGAAATCGCCGCTCATCCGACGACCACCTGATTTCGAGTAACGGTCGCGAACGCTCGAGTCTCCGGATGGCGGTGGATTGGTGAGAGTGGACGGCGCTGTCTCTGTGTGGCCGCTTTAGGCCCCGAACATAACTGACGGCCCGCTTGCCGTCCAAAAACTACGTCCCTAACGTGTGACGGATTGTGCATCTCCATCCCAGGGGATCATACAGGCCGAAACTGGCCAGACGGCGACTGCCCTAACAGTCACCGTGAGTAGTGCGTCTCGAGCCTGCTGCCCTAACAGCGACTCGAGAGATTCTGTTCCGTGGGTCATCGTCGAACACTCACCTCTCGGATGTTCAACTCGAGGCAGAACGCTCGAATCCAGCCTGGAACCGTTTCGGGTAGTCCGACCGGGCCGGTACTGTCGTACACTGCAGACAGGATGGCACTCGAGCTTTCACCCTCGACGATCCACCGGGTGCCACGTCGGATGAACTCGAGTTCGTAACTCGAGCGGTCACCGCGGACAATTATCTCGGCGGTCGCCCCCGACGGAATGTCGTCGACGAACACACCGAGATCAACAGTGGTCGAGGATTCGATCGTGTCTGTGCGCGTCGTGTCGGATTGCGTGATTGCCATGACATCACGGTTGTTTCCAACCGCCTTGAGGGTTCCCGGGGTGTTTCCACCCGTTCCACCCGACGCCTGCTTGCGATTTCTGCTTCCACTCCATACGTCGGACTCGAGGGAGCGCGTCTCGCTCGAGTCGTCAGTTCCACCGCTCGCACAATCTTTGCGAACGGTATCACTTTGGTGATGGGTGGTTTCTGTCATGGTGCGGTCAGTGAAAAGACGACAAGGGCGGCGTGATTGAGGCACGCTCGTCCGAACCGTTTTCCGACAAGTCGATTTCCCTGAGAGTCATCTTTTGCTGACTGTCTGGATCATTACGCCAAGTCTACTTATAGGTTGCTACCATATACTATCATAACAATCGCAAATGCTATCAAACCGAAGATTTTCATATGCTATTATGAACAGGCCTACGAATTTTCGGGTTAGATGCGCCCGCGTGTTTCATGGATGACAGGGAACGACGACTCTATCCTGGAATATCTGTATGAACACGATGTGGCTTTACCGCCAACTGGCCTCGAAATTAATCTGCACCGTGAAGGGATTGGAATATCTTATTCGACCATCCACCGCCGTCTCCAGAAGCTTCAAGACAAGGATCTTGTCGAAAAAGTCAACGAGGAGAAGGGCTACTACGCAATCACCGACAAAGGTCAAAAATACCTTGAGGGCAATCTCGATGCCGAAGAGTTAGAAGACGACGCAAATTCTACATAGCTTCCTAAGAACGGGATGCACCGAGAGTATTAGGCAATGGGATTTGGTGAACGATCCCTGTCTGACCAACTGGACTCGAGCGATCTAGAATCTGAGAAAGACGACGATGAATGACGAGAACTCTTGTGTACCAACTCCTCAAGATCACGCCGATCGGGTACCGATCGAGGAACCCCTACTCGAAGGACAGGTAGTTTTCAATGGGCCTCAGCTTTTACCGTCTGTTTCCGAGAGCGACAAAGATACCACGCAGTCCCCAGATGAGGATTCTCCTGAAGACGTAGAACCTCTACTCGATGGACAATCAATATCCAACAGAAAAGGCCCATAAATGACGACGAGGCCAATTCACACTCATAGTCGAGACGATTAGATGCGCCCGCGTGTTTCGTGGATGACTGGCAATGATGACTCTATCTTGGAGTTTCTCGATGAGCATAATGTCGCCCTATCTCCGCGTGGACTCGACATCAACCTCGAGCGATAAGGAATCGGGATCTCATATCGGACTATCAACTGCCGCCTAAAACAACTCCACGAGAAGGAGCTGGTCGAAAAAATCGGTGACCGTGGTTGGTATGTGATATCTGATAAGGGACGGAAATACCTCTCTGGCGAACTCGATGCGTCTGAACTCGAGGACGATTAAACTCTATTTCTACCCACCGTCTTAGAACGGAAGCAAACCGGTAGTTCTGTGTTTGGCGTCACATTCGGGGCAAGATGGCCCATCTGCCAGTTCGGCTCCAATTGAACCGATCTTGTAACCGACATACAGTCCGATTGGCATGGTGAAAACCCAGGCAACGAATCCGACACCTGCCGTCGCAACACCGGCAACACTACCGATCATGAATCCTATTCCGGCAAAGATAATTGCCATACCGAGAATCCATTTCAATCGGTTTTTCGGTGGATCTGGTTCTGTTACTTCGCCACACTCATTACATTTCACTTGAAGGCTGTAAACTGACACCATCGCTGACATCTTATCGGCTTGTTAATTAAAGATTTTCATAACGTACCTTTTCGACAAACTCTTCGACACTACAGTCTGTGAATCTACCCTCGAATTTCCCGTGACAACTAGGGCAAAGCGAGACAAGATTATCGAGTGAATTCATCTCTCGAGGCGTTCCATTAAATTGCGATCGGGGTGTGATGTGGTGGACCGAAGGATTTTTCCCAATCTTAGATTTGGTGGTGCCGCATGCTCGACAGGTGTGATTATCCCGATTGAGACACTTACGACGTTGCTTCGTCCAATCAACTCCATATTCTTGTGCTGAGTAGGGCGAGTCGAGACCAAGTGCCTTGTAAAAACCTCGAACAAACGTCCTCCAGAGAAGTTTCATACCGAAATTCGGTATGCCAATGACAAAAACCTTCATAGCTATTGACCCTTGAAAATCTATAACATTATTCCGGTTGATGGATGAGTACACCTGGGCCTATTAGAAGACGAAAACAACTACCAACCACACCATGAACATATTTGTAACCTCCATATGAAAGAGCAATCAGTGAAACTCGTCGTCCCCACCGACATCGAGATATTGGAGGCGATGAGCGACGGAAAACGTCAAACAGCCCCGAATTTGGCAGAGATTCTTGGCAGAAAATCTCGTTACATGAATAATCGGTTGGCTGAGTTAGCTGGTAATGGTCTAGTCTCTAAAGTTGGCCCCTCCGATTCATCGGGGATGTATGAGATTACAGAGAAGGGTAGGAAGGCTTTGGAAATGAGGCATGAATACTCCCACAACCAGGCTGAAAAGTTTGGAAGAAAGCTAGTTCAGGAACTGGACTCGAGCGACCTAGAATCTGACAAAGGCGACGAGGAGTGAGAGAACTCTTGTGTACCAACTGACAGTGAGATACCAGACCACCTGCCGGAAGATAACAGGCTAGCGGGGTAACGGCCCAAGCAAATAGCGAAACGCCGACTGAGGCTGCCCACCGAAAGTAAGAACGAGCTTTTGTCTGAATACCACCGTCGATGTCTGTTTAACGGTCACCGACTTTCCCAACTCGTTCATAGATTTCGATCTAACCAGTCCAAGAATTCCTGAAAATCCTTCATCCCGGCCTGATTTCCGATCTCTTTGAGCGTCCCAGTCGACAGTTCGTCGTGGTCGGGAACCGGAACCGTCCGTGCCTCTTCGTCGTGATCGGCAGGCGGGTCCCAGCGAAGAATGAAGTGGTCACCGTTGATCCGTGCCAGATAGAATGGACCGCTGTTCACCATCACCTTTCGAACGTCTTCGCCAGAATAGGTCCGCCGTGACATCCTGAACCGCACCTACTGAAAGGCGTCGGGAAGCGGCTCGTTCGTTGTGTTCTTGCCTGGCTCAATACCCGCCTCGCGAAGCTCCTCGGTGGTGGGTTCGTCCCCCTTGCCGTGGTAACCGTCGAGTGCCTCGTCCAGGTTGTCCAGCGCGTCCGTGCGTGTCTTGCCCTGACTGACGACACCGGTTTTGGTGTCCTTGGCGACCCACCACTCGCCCTCTTCAGAGAGCGTAATCGTCGGGTTGACGCCGGTACTCATTGTACACCCTCGTAGGTGCACCACGCGTATAAATTCCTAGGCCGCTGGTCAATTGCTGTGATATGGTCGTGTCCGGTGTGTCATTTGAGACGCGACGACGGTATTAGGTTTCTGAATGCTGAAATCAGCCAGTAACAGGCAATGAGCATATTGTCTCGGCGTTTCTGACCGGGCATCACCGCGTTTGGCTGGGGCTTTGTACAGAAACTACAGCGTTAGAAGATGTCGGAAGTGAGGCCGACATCTGAGCACCCCTGACGGGGTGGTCGGTGGATGTGTGTCAAGATCGTGGTGCGATGTCTCGACAGGCGGGCGGGGTCTGTGATGTCCCAGAACCACTATTGGCAACGACAGTGAGGACTGCCCGCCTGCTAACCGCTTCGACCATTGAACATTAAGCGTGCTGGCCGCACAGATTTTGAGAGAGTTGATAAAACGGTGGTCCGGGAGTATTGGAAGTCGCGCGGTTGGGACTAAATCTTCACGAGCTTGATCGATGGCTATGCACGACGGCAAACATCACCGACGAGTTGTCCGCCACGATCGGCGCGGTGTCTCAGTTGCGCCAATCGTAGAACACTTGATCCATTCTCGATCCCACGACCAGCGATCGGAACGTGACCATGCAAGCTCGAAGAGTTACTTTACGAGCATTATGATGGCCTCGAGTAGGTACACCACAAGCGGCGGAACTAAAATTACCAATAAGAATACCTGAGAGTGGCCATTTCTAGAAATTCAAAATTCCAAATAAATCCACTTTCAATCATACCATCATATTTATACGGCCCTGGCTAGTACCACCAAGTACCGATAAAGCCGTGAGAGGTCCATGACCTCGCAGAGGTGCTAAAAGCACCTCGTCTGTTGGATCCTCGGGTCGGATTGAAGAACCGGCGATTCAGCAGGCCAGCGGGTGGGAGGCCAATCACGGTTCGGCACTTACTTTCCTGAGAGGCATCACCGGTCATACCTGTCCAGATCGTTCTGGAACTGTGCAAGTGCCGTCTCTGTACAAGTCATAATACGGTCGGCGTCAAAGGTTGATAGCCAATCGGTTCCTTTCTTGTGATCCTCCGCCACTGCACCAGCAAAACAGTCTGCCGTCTGAATACCTAAGCTACTGTGTGAACTCTTATACTTTGGATTACAGCCTGGCACAAACTCTTCGATGTGTGTAGCAATGTCGGCGGAATCCGATTGGGATGCGACGTGATCGAACACAAAATCAACCCGGTTCTCATCACGTGCACCTCTCTCAAATAGTAGTTCACCATATGCATAACCGGTTAACGCGAGGTCCCAGTCCGGTGGAAAGCTGACGTCTTGGTAGAGGAGATACTGATCTTTCAGTGACCGAAGTTGTTTCCGAGTAAATTTTGCGTATCCCAAGTAGGTATCATCATGTTCGGTGAGGCAATCTATGAAGCGTCGCTTTTGGGTTTCAGTGAGATCAGACCATTTGGCTTCTTCTACATCTTGGACATTACGAACAGTCTGTTTTGCACATCGGTTCGCCTGAATCAAATCTCCGAAGACGACACCAACAACGACTACATCACACTCACCGATAATTAGGCTGCGAAAGTGGCCCGAAACGTCACCAAATCCCTGCATTTGGAGTTACAGGGTTATCACATCGATTTGATATAAACCTGCCGAGGGAAAACGGGTAACACCCACTAATTGAGCAGTTCGCCCTTTAATTTCTAATTCCGCTTGTACTTCGTGACCTCCAGACCGTCTTTGACGGCGTCGTTCGACGCGCCGAGTTCCTTCTGATCCAACCCACTGCTACCCATCTGGCTGCTCATCATCCGAGCAACCAGCGGTTGAAACAATTTTGACTTCTCCTTCTCTATCCGGCCCTTCGACGATAATGGTTATTTTAGTGCATGTGTCTCTTTCCGTCACATCAAATTGGGCCCACTCCGATCGCGATTGGTCATCAAGCCAGGCATACAGCGTGTATTCCCCTGGATTACTCGGATAGCCTTCAAACAAGCCACCACCAGCCGTATTTTCCTCTTCGGAAAATGGCTCTAACTCCATTGAGTCAAAGTAGACTGGGTCTTCGCCGTCAACCAGTAACACATAGCCCGTATATTCTTCATAATCGGTGTTGTGTATTGCGAGTCCCTCAATTCTGGTTTCTCCGGAGGTGAGATTTTGAAGGGACGCACAGCCAGCACTGACCGTCGCAATTGAAACGCCAGCTATTCGGAGAACGTTTCGACGTGAACGACCAACCATAATGCGTTCTCAATTTGAAGAAATAAATTCTCTTTCATTAATAGCTGAGAAAGCAATTAGACTATCTCTCCCACATCTAATATCTGTTATTTAAATTTCAAAGCTAAGACGACTAGCTTCCGACATTCACGCACCACCCTAATCAAATTTACAATCAGTCGTCGATCTCGCCAACCTGATCCAGTTCACCGTCTGTGGACAGGCTGAATACTTGATCTGAGCCACGCATTGAGCCGTTATCGTCCTCACTGACGCCAGCGACAGACACCGGTACCAGCAACACTGAAACAAGGAGAATCACGACACAAATAGCCGATAGCCCAACCTACTGGCGCATATCAAGCGCTCCGACAGAATATCAATAAGTCTAGGGAACGCAGTATCAGAACTGAAATTTTCGGTCAAGACACACCCACGAACCCCGCTAAAAAGCCGGGCAGGGTGGCATGATGTTCAGAGCCTTCCCTGCGGACAGTCTTCATCACTCAGAACGGATACACAGACCGCGCCAAAGATGAATCCAAACCACACCGACTGTCCACTCGGTCCCATTGAACGCCGAGTGACCGTCACATCGGCTGTGGGAAAAGCTATTGTATTTTCCCAACCGTAGGATGATACATGGCTATTGAAACCGACGATCGGGGGCGTGTGTACCTCCCGAAAAAGCTCCGTAAGCGCCACGGAGAACAGTTTCGTATGGTCGACCTCCCGACTCGCATCATGCTAATCCCCGTTGATGAGGACCCGCTCGAGGCAATTCAAGATGAGGTCGGTGATACGCTCGGAGACACCTCGGTTGCCGAACTGAAACGCGAAGCTCGCGACGCCGTACGAGACGACGTCGACGACGAGATACGCGAGCGCGAAGATCGACACGACGAGGAATAACGCGGGGGATGTACGTCGAAACTGACTTTCTGTTCGCCCTCGCGAAGCATGACGATTGGTTACAGGACGAAGCAAAGGCGGCTCTCGAAACCGAAGATGTCCACACGTCGATTCTCGCCTACGCCGAATTCCTCGTCCGGACGTACGACCGAGGGGAGGGCTTCGATACTGATGTCCCCCGACTTACCGTCAACCTCCTCGAACTCGTTCCGGTCCGTCCACAGACGCACGAGGACGCGCTGCTCGCAGCAGCCACGTATCTCGACGAGCACGAGATGACGCCCTTCGACGCACTCCATGCGGGAATCGCGGCGACGCAAAACGAACCCATTTTATCGTCCGATCAGTCCTACGACGATCTCGATATCGTGCGAGAACCACTTGAGCCGGACGGGACCTGAGTCGTGATGGGGTTCTGAATCACACGTACTGAAAGAGGTTGGGAGTGGTTCGTTCGAGGGGCCCTTGCCCAACTCAATACCTGGCTGGCAAAGCTCCCGATTAGTATTCTCCAATCGAATCCACTTCCTCGAACTCATTCCAGTCGTAGTGGTCGCTCGTCTGCGTGATGACGACGGCTCGAGTTCCGCTGTCGGCGAGTGAAACGAAAACCACGATCTTTGTCTATCGCCCGTGGTTCCAGTTTTCTTTGTGAACCTCCCGTCGCACTGGAAGGAGGTACTGGTCCCTGAACATTGTTCGCAAGGTGGTACCCGTAACGTAGGCGTTCCGCCGCGGCGGAACGCCGACTCATGAGAGAGATCTCTGATCAGCCATTCTATTTTCGGACAAACAATTATAGAATAAATGGGAGAGAATGTCAATACTGAAACTGCGGTGAGGCGGTGCAGTGGTAGTGACTGGGGGGTGGTAGATCTGGTCGAGGTTTGGAGTGGTGATACACTATTGATCAACACATTCCTCACTTCTGCAATGCGGCAACAATTGACATGGTGGTAATTAATATGCATTTATATACCGAACAATTGCCCACAACTGTCCAATGTATCAAGCAGAACTACACCTGCAGCAGGACAAGGAGTGTGTCTTGTCTCGACTGGCTCGAGAGACCCACGAGCCGTTGCAACTGGACATCCATGAACTCCACGATCATCGCGTGACATTCATTCTCGATGTGAGTCCGCGTCCTGACGAGTGGACAGAGGAGCTACAGACGGAGCCGGCCGTCGACCACGTCGAGACGCTCGATGATGACCATCTCGCCGTCACGAAAACCTCCTGCTGTGCGTACTCTGCCATCCATCAGAATCAGGCCGTGATTCGTCGGCATCCAAACTACATCCGCGAACACAGTCGTGTGTACAACGTCCTCGTCTTCGATCGCACCGACCTTCGCTTGATCGTCGACGACCTTCGATCGGTTGGCTCTGTCTCGCTGGCGAACCTCACACAGTTCGGCGGTCGGTCGACGTTCCTGACCGAGCGACAGACTGAAGTCCTCCAGACAGCCGTCGAACGCGGGTACTTCGAGTGGCCGCGCGAAATATCGAGCGAGGAACTTGCGGACGAACTCGATATCACGCGGGCGACGTTCCTCGAGCACCTCCGGAAGGCGCAGGAGAAGGTCTTTGCGGAGATGTTCGGTGGTGATCAGTTCCAACCGGTGGCAGCCACCTACGGCGAGGCATCCTGTTCGCACGAGGCCCACCACTGACGATTCCGACGCACTCTGGGTAGGCTTCGCGACCGCAATATCGGGCTCGAAGTCTCGTCCGCTACGACGTGCGTACAACTCGAAAATTTACGCAGCGCCCACTCGACCGTGACGGTTTCTTGCGATGGGAGTAACTGCCAGAAATGATCCTGAAGGAACTGTTCGTACAAAGCCAGGAGACGCCGATGGGAAACGAGACGAACAAGGCGGCTACATTGCCGCAACGTCGCCGCTCGAACCCGCCCGGCGACGGAGCCGCGTTTCGATGATGTAGAAGACCGCGTTGATGACTGAGGCCACGAGCACAAGGACGGTGATGATGGCCAGCATGCGATCGACCTGGACGGTCTCCATGTAGAGCATCAGGGAGTGGCCGAGGCCGGCGCGTGCAGCGAACATTTCGCCGATGATAATCCCGAGGAACGTCAGGCTGAAGCCGAGACGGAGCCCAATAACGAGTCCGGCGAGAATCGACGGGACGATCACCTCCTTGAAGCGCTGCCACTGCGACAGACCGAGCGACTGGGCGACGTTCATGTGAGTGTCGTCGATCGTGGCCATTGCACTCATCGTCAGGATCAACACGGGAAACACCCCGTGGAACCAGCCGAAGGCGATCATCGAATCCATTCCGAGCCCGAAGATTAGCAGGAAGATCGGGAACAGCGTGATCTTCGGGATCGAGTACGTCCCAAGGATGGCCGGCTCAAACACTTCCTGCCAGAACCGATTCAGTCCCAGCATGATCCCGACCCAGATGCCCGAGACGACTGCGATAATATAGGCAATGACCAGCGTCGTAAGCGTCACCAACAGATCTTCGACCATCCAGCCGTCCTGAAACCCGTCAACAGCCGTCTCGAGCGTCTCGGCCGGCGTCACAAGCGCGAACTGGCCGTACACCTCGGCGCCGAGTTGCCAGAGGACGAGTATCACGATCGGGACGGCGATTCGGCCAAGGCGAACGATCTGGCGGTCGTCGAGCAGCGGTGTCTGGGATTTCGTACTCATGTTCTGGCCCTCTGGTAGAGGCGGCGTTCGATTACGATCAGCGCGACATTGACCACGAGCGAGACGAGGATGACGAACAGCATCGACGCGTACATCGTCTGCACGTCGAAGCTGTCGTAGCTGAACGAGATGAGCCAGCCGAGTCCGTTCTCGGCTAGGATGAACTCGCTAGCGACCGTCCCGATCAGCGCGTATATAAAGCCGAGTTTAAGTCCAGTGAAGACATAGGGCGTCGCGGCAGGCAGGTAGATATGGCGAAACATCTGGGCGGAACTGAGATTCAAGTTACGCCCGACTTCGGGGTAGATGTCGGGAATTTCTTTGAGTCCTGAGGCCGTGTTCGTGATGATGATGACGACGCTGAACAGCCACGCAATCGTGATGATCGGCAGGATGTTCAGCCCAAAGATGGCGATCAACAGCGGGTAGAACGCGAAGACGGGGATCGCGTAGTACGTCAGGAGATACGGATCGAGAATATCCTTCAGAGAGTCGTATCGCCAGAGCAAGACGCCAGTCGGAATGCCCGTTGCGATGCCGAGCGCGAAGGCTGCGAAGATGGCGGAGAATGTCTGGATGATGTGCGGCGTCAGTTCCCCACTCACCGTGAGCGAAACGATCTCGCTCAGCATCTCGGTGAGCGGGATCAGCGTGGTCGGCTCGACGAGCCCGAGTCGGGGAAGCAACTCGATAGTGCCGAGCAAACCGACCACGACGAGCGTCTGGTAGATGCGGATGCGGTTGGCGCGATCGCTGAGTCCGAACGAGCCACTCCCGTATCGCGACTCGACGGCCATACTACGCCCCCTCCGGTGCACCGTACTCCTGGGCTTCCTCCTCCATTTTCTGTTGGAGCCCCTTCTTGCTCTCCGCGCGGAGCTCGTCCCAGAGCCGGTTGACGATGTCGTTGTACTCGTCCCGGCCGAGGATGTCGTCCGTCCGGGGACGGGGCAAGGGATTCTCTACGATCTCCTTGAACCGTCCTGGCCGGGCACTCATCACGGCGATACGATCCGAGAGGTGGACCGCTTCGTTGATGCTGTGAGTGACGAAGAGAATCGTCGCCCCAGTCTCACGCCAGATCCGCAGCAGTTCTTCGCCCAGGATCAGTCGGGTCTGTTCGTCGAGCGCACCGAACGGTTCGTCCATCAGGATGATGTCGGGGTTCATCACTAGCGTCCGCGCGATGGCTACCCGCTGGTTCATCCCACCGGAGAGTTCGGTCGGGCTCGCTTCCTCGAATCCCGATAAGCCGACGAGATCGATCATCTCCCGCGCTCGGTCCCGCCGCTCGGTCTTGGGAACGCCGTTCATTTTGAGCCCGAATTCGACGTTTTCGATCACGGAGAGCCAGGGGAACGTACTGGTGTCCTGGAACACCATACCGATCCGCTCGTCGGGTTCCGTGACTGGGTCATCTTCGATGCGGACTTCGCCCTCCGTCGGGTCAATCAGCGCACCGATGAGTTCGAACAGCGTACTCTTTCCGCAACCAGTTGGTCCGATGATCGAGACGAACTCGCCCTCCTCGACCATCAGGTCGATGCCGTCGACCGCGTTTACTGTGCTGACGCTACTATCGTTCAGACCGTACGTCTTCGACAGGTTGTGAAGCTCGAGCATGGTTAGATCTCCTCGAAGTCGATGTGGTCGTCCTCGTCGAGGAACGACTGGTCGAATATTTCGTCCCAGGGGATGTCTTCGTCCTCGTCGAGGAGATCAGTCGCGTACATCGCCTCTTCGACGTTCTGCAGCCCCTCGACGTCGAACTCGCCGGTCGTGTAGTATTCGTCCGGATCGACGTTCTCGATCGCGTCTCGCATTACCTCGGTGCTGAACCCCTCGGCACCGTCACTGAAGACCTCGGCGGCCGCCTCGGGATCCTCGCGGAGGGACTCGATTCCCTGGGCGCGAGCGTCGAGATAGGTCTCGACGGCATCCGGGTATTCTTCGACGACATCGGGGTCGACGATGATCGACGTTTGTTGGAACCGATCGACGTAGTCGCCTGCCCAGAACACCACCTGCCAGGTCTCTTCTTCTTCCTGTTGATCGGAGTAGATCGGATCCATGTTTGCCGCCGCGTCGATCGCGCCGTCTTCGACGGCAGTCACCCCCTCCCCGACGCCGCCCATCTCTTGGAACTCCACGCTCTCCGGATCGATCTCGTCGACGTTCGACGAGACGAGCGCGGCCGTGGTCTCCGTCACCGACCCGGCGCTCGTGAATCCCATCGTTCCACCCTCGAGGTCCTCGATCGATTCGATCTCTGAGCCTGTCGGAGCGACCCAGTTGATCTCGTCGACCGTTCGCGTCGCGCCTGCGACCACTACGATCGGCGTCCCCGCGAGGTAGGCGTTGATCGCCGCGGGTGTCGCGACCTCACCGAACGGGAGGCCGCCGTCGACGACGTTCCGAACGGTCGTTCCGCCGCCTTCGGATCCGACGAAGTCGATCTCGATCCCTTCCTCCTCGAAATACCCGTTCTCGAGGGCGACGTGGTACGGTGCGTTGTACATGAGGTCTGGCCAGTGTGTCACGGTTGCGTCCCCGGTGAACGTGCCATCGTCCCCGAATCCACCATCGCCAGTGAGACGCTGCTCGAGGTCGTCGAGGCAGCCAGCGATCGCACCGACGCCGGCCACAGCGCTACTCGCAACGAAGGCTCGTCTGCCCACCTCCGAGGAATCGTGTGATTCGTTACCCATGTCCTGTGACAACCGTCTTTCAGTGTATATCAGTTTTCCCAATGGGAGTGGGTCCTTTATGTGGGACGATGCGGTTTGCACGAAGCCAAGAGGAGCAACGGTGGAGAATCGAGTCCTAATGCGACAGCAATCGGGGGCCAACGCCGCGTACCGATGTACAAGGCGGTGCCAGCCGGGACTTATGCGAGCGTGATCGTCGAGGTCGGACGAAGCCCAGATATGAAAGACCAATCCGCGTTGGCCAAATACTGACCTTTCGGAACGAAGGTGGTGAGTCACATGGGAACAATCGCCGAACAGATCTTGCAGGACGCAACGGGCGAGGCGGTATCACCGGGTGAGATCGTTGAAGCGCCAGTGGACTTGGCCTTCGGACACGATATGACGCTGCCGCCGGCGATCGACGCGTTCGATTGCCTCGATGTCGAGACCGTGTTCGATCCCGAGCGGACGGTCGTAATTCCCGACCATCTCGTTCCACCGCCGGATGAGCGTTCGGCCGAACTCTACAGGGAGTGCGAAGAGTTTGCAAGGCGTCACGACCTCGTCTTTTATCCACAGGGGCAACAGGGCCAAGAACACGTCGTCCTTCCCGAGGACGGTCACATTCGACCGGGCGAGATCGTCGTCGGCGCGGATAGCCACTCATGTACACACGGCGCTCTCGGTGCGTACGCGACGGGGGTCGGTAGCACCGACCTCGCGTTCGCGATGGCCTTCGGGTGGCTTTGGCTGCGCGTCCCCGAGACAACGCGCGTCGAATACACCGGAACCACCGGTGCCTGGATCACCGGTAAGGATCTCGTCCTCGCGACACTCGCCGAACTCGGCGCCGATGGAGCCGTATATCACGCCCTCGAGTTTGGGGGACCCGCGCTCGCCGATCTTCCAATGGACGATCGGTTCTCGATCGCTAACATGGCCGTCGAGGCGGGGGCGACGACTGGACTAGTCGAACCGGACGAGCGCACCACCGAATACGTGCGCGATCGCCTCGACGAGTCGGAAGCCCGGACGTACTACACACCCACGGACGACGCGACCTACGCCGAGCAATTGACGATCGACTGTACCGATCTCGAACCGCAGGTTGCCGTCCCCTCCCAGCCAGACGCCGTCGCTCCGCTCTCGGACCTCGACGCCGTGACGGTCGATCAGGTCGTGATCGGTTCGTGTACGAACGGGCGCCGCCGCGATATGAAACGCGCGGCCTCGGTTCTCGAGGGACGAACGGTGGCTGACGGCGTTCGGCTCATCGTAACGCCCGGCTCGCAGGCCGTAAAGCAGACCTGTCTCGAGAAGGGGTGGCTCGAAACGTTTCTCGCGGCCGGCACAACGGTAGAGAGTCCAGGCTGTGGGGCCTGCTTCGGTAAGCGAACGGGCGTACTCGGGGAGAACGAAGTTGCCGTCTCGACGACGAACCGCAACTTTCCCGGTCGGATGGGTGCACCCTCAAGCGAGGTGTACCTCACAAGTCCGTTCGTCGCGGCCGCCAGCGCGGTCACCGGCGAACTTACCGCTCCCGCTGCGCTCGACGCACTGCCGGAGGTGAGCTAAGATGGGGCGTGCGCACGTCTTCGGTGACGACATCGACACCGATCAGATCATTCCGGCACAGCACACGACCTTGAGCGAGCCAGCTCACCTCGCAGCGCATGCGATGGCCGGGATCGACACATCGTTCAGCGACCGCTTCGACGCCGATGACGTCGTCGTCGCGGGGACAAACTTCGGCTGCGGCTCGAGCCGCGAGCACGCGGCGATCTCCTTGCAGGCAGTCGGCGCTGAAGCAGTCGTCGCCGAGTCGTTCGCCCGTATCTTCTATCGGAACGCGATCAACATCGGGCTGCCCGTCCTCCACGTATCGAACGTGACCGACCGCGTCACCGAAGGCGATACCCTCGCGATAGACGTCGAAGACGGCGTTGTGACAAACAAGTCTAGAGAAGAGATACTCGTTGCCGAGTCACTTCCTCTGTTCGTTCGGCACATTCTCGACTCGGGCGGCCTGATCGAGTACGGACGAGCGGAACAGTAGCCGTTCACCGCCAAGCCGCTTCTGAACGCGCGTAGGGAAATGGGGCAGGAGCTAAGCTAGGCGTCGAACGTCCCCTTCGCGAGTGACACGGCCTCATGGGTCTCGAGCGGGCCGCGAGTTTCGAACTCCGCGAGAAGGGTGCCGACACGTTCATCAGTTGGCTCGATCCCGGCACGTTGAAGGATCCCCTTCGCACCCCCTGCACCGGTACCTGCCCCGAACAGGAGCCGACGGTCGCCACCGAAGCGAGCGGGATTGAACGGTTCGAACACTGCGGGCTCTTCGAGCATGACGGCGGTGTGAATGCCCGATTCGTGTTCCATCACTTCGGTACCGAGCAATGCCTTTCGATCGTGGACGTCTTCCTCGAGCGTCGAGAGAACGGATCGACAGACCGGAAGGAGACGTTCAGCGTCGACTTCGAACGGTTCGTCGTATTCGAGGTCGCCGATCGCGACGAGTTCCTCGAGCGCTGGGTTCCCGGCTCGTTCGCCGAGCGAAGCGACGCTCACGTCTGCTTTTCCGACGCCCGCCTCGTAGGCGACACAGGCGTTTGCGGTCGCCACGCCGAGATCGTCATGGAGGTGGACGCCGAGTCGGGAAGGATCAATGTGTTCGTTCACCGAATCGAGGTACTCCGTGGTCGAGGACGGGGTGGCAACGCCAACGGTGTCGGCGAGCGTCACCATGTCCGCATCGAGGCGCGTCGCGGCATCAATGACGTGCTTTGGCTGCGTCCGAAACGCGTCGACGAGCGTGACGTGTGCCGTGACGCCATGATCGTTGAGCAGGTCGAGTACCCGTTCGAATCTATCGAACATTTCGGAGCGGGACACACCGATCGCGTGTTCGAGTTGGAGGTCAGAGAGCGGCCCGAAGACCTCGACGACATCTGCGTCAGCCTCAAGTGCCAGTTCGACGTCCCGCTCGACGGCCCGGGCGATGCCAACAATGTCGGCGTTCGTCTTGGGGGCTAGCGTCCGGATCACCTCCCGATCCTTTTCACCGGTCGCCGGAAATCCGACCTGTAGGTACGAGAGTCCGAGGTCATCCAAGACGAGTCCGGCGTCGATCTTCTGGTCGGCGTCGTACGACCGCCCGGGCATCTGATCGCCCTCGCGGAGGGTGACATCGAGAAGGTCCATCAGATGATTCCCTCCTCGACGAGCGTGTCGTACTCCTCGCTCGGAAGGTCCAGGTCCTCGAGATACACCTCTTCGTTGTGCTCGCCGTGTTTCGGCCCCATGTGCGTGACCTCGCCCGGCGTTCTAGAAAACTTCGGGACGGGACCGGCGGTGCGTACCTCGCCCACTTGGTCGTCCTCGACGGGAACGATGTCGTCTCGAGCATCGTACTGTTCGTCTTCAAAAATATCCGACATCGTGTACACCGGCCCGACGATGGCGTCTGCAGTCTCCATCTTCGTGATCGCAGCCTCAGTGGATCGCTGGCGTGTCCACTCTTCGATGACCGCGTCGAGTTCGGCGGCGTTGTCGACGCGCTTCTCGTTCGTCTCGAATCGGGAATCGTCGATCAGGTCCTGCCGATCAATCGCGTCCATAACGTTCTCGAAGATTCGCTGCGAGGACGCCGACAGCGTCAGGTAGCCGTCAGCCGTTTCGTAGACGTTTCGGGGTGCGGTGTTCGGGTGGCGATTCCCGCTACGTTCTCTGACCGTGCCTTTCCGATCGTACGCCTCGACGTCGCCGAGAAAGAGCCGGAACAGCGGTTCGTAGAGACTCACGTCGATCGTCTGCCCGACACCCGATCCGCTCACGTCGCGTTCGAAGATCGCAAACATTGCGGCCTGGATAGCGAATTGCGCGGCGGATAGGTCGGCAAGACTGATTGGTGGAAGAAGCGGTTCCCGATCCGGAAACCCGTTGGCGTGGGCCCACCCGGAGAGACCTTCGGCGATGGTTCCGAACCCTGGCTTTTCCGACCGGGGACCCGTCTGTCCGTACCCCGAGAGTCGAACGACGATGAGTTCCTCGTTTACCGAGCGAAGCTGTTTGGGACCGACCCCCCAGCGTTCGAGCGTTCCCGGTCTGAAGTTCTCGAAGAAGATGTCGGCCCCTTCGATCAACTCCAGCAACAACGCGGCACCGCGATCGCTGCTCAAATCCAGCGTGACGCAGCGCTTGTTTCTGCCGATCGATTTCCACCAGAGCGAAACGTCCTCCTCGAACGGTGGCCAAGCACGAATTGGATCACCGTGTTTTGGATGTTCGACCATGATGACGTCCGCACCGAAGTCAGCGAGCTGTGTCGTTGCGAATCCACCACTGATCATTCCCGAACAGTCGATCACACGCAGGCCCGAAAGCGGGCCGTCCGTCGTGTCAGTCATTGGGCTCTCTGTAGAGAACGACCAGATAACTAGGGAAATATGTTGTACCATCTTCGGTTGGTTGTTCATAAGCGCCCCGTACTTGGCGACGTGTGGACTCGTTTAGATACAGGCCGTCAGCATCCGTATTGTGGGCAGGTGAAACGCCATGAGCCTCCGCAACCGAGATGTCACGATCGGCAGTACGAAGCGAGCCTGTCGTTGGTTTGTCGTCAATCCCTTCGAAGCGAGCAACGCGATAGAGTACTTCACCAGCGTTGGTTTCTGCCAGCAGGCCTTCGGCAGCCCCATCACGAACGTCTCGAAGATACCGTTCGACGAAGCTTCGACCTGGCTCGTCGTAGAGGTATGCGATGATCGCTTCGGTGTCAAAGACGCAACCGCTCATTCATCCTCCGAGTCAGCCGGTCGGAGTCGGTCAGCACGGGCCTCTTCACGGCGGCGTTCCTCATGTTTTAGTTCGCGAACCTGGTCGAGCACGTCGCCACGCTCGCGGTCAGTATCTGCGTGAATTTCGCCTAACGCTTCAGTGACGGGATTGGTTCGACGATGATCCGTTCGTCTTCCTCGTAAATGAACACCTCACCAGGTGTGTCGATCCCGAACCTCTCTCGAAGCGTCTTTAGAAATGTCGCCTGTTCCTTCTGCGAGACGCGTACTACCTCTGGGTCTCGAGTACTACTCGACATGTTATATTGTACTCTGGGATCTAGGTGCTACTGACTATTGGTGAGAAAAACCTTACAGTTATCTAACGTCTCCACTCGGAGGAATTTGACTCTACAGGAGGAGCAGGCCGAGTACCTCAGGGTTTGACCCCTAGACGGTTCACAGAGTACAGTGTTGGTCAATATGGAGTCAACTGCTGCCGCCTTCTGGCAGATGAGAATTCGCTATGTCGTCTCACTACAGATGCACTCATGACCCTGTTGAGACCGGCCAGTAATGTATGCGTGAATCTCGGTAGCGAGTTCGTACATCGCTTCGGCACGCGCTGCTGAGGCAAGCCCATCCTGATAGTACGTCTTCGCTCGGTGGTCACGCCAGAGGTCGGCGAGATCTGCTGCCATTGATTCCCCGAAGACGCCGGTCGCTGCCGCCTCCCGGTACACTCCAGGATGCGTGCCGGGGAGACCATCTGGTCGCATCGTTCCGCGTCCGAGGAGGCGGAACTCCACAGTTCGTTCGATAGCGACGAATGAGGCTTCGATCACGAGCGTGTAATAGTTGGCATCTTGTAGTGCCTCAGCGCCGGCGAGCAAGCGACAGGCCTTCCGCAACTGGAGGAGTGCGGCGTCCTCAACATCAAGCCCAGATTCGATCGCTGTTGGGCGACGGTCGAATGCAGCTTGGACGTTATCAATGAGTTGCTCGATTTGTGTACTACTCATCGGTGACCACCGTCTTTCGGAGCGAGTCGAGTTGATCGCTTCCGTACACTGTAACTCCTTCAGCGAAGATCTCACGGAGTTTTGAGCTGGCTCTGCGTGCGCTCTCCGCGGATTCGACGTACGGCTCGAACACGAACCGGTCACCGTCGAAACGTTCGGTCTGGAGATCAGCACTGACGTCGGTAATCAGACGGCGGGCTGTCGTCCGGTTGCCATCGACGACAATGAAGCAATCGATGTCGCTCTGGCGGTCAGCCTCGCCACGTGCGACACTCCCAAAGACGACGATACCGAGTAGTCCGTCAACGTCGTCGGCATCAGTGACCGCTGCTTGTACGCGGTCCACAAATGTCCGAACTGGCACCTGGAACTCCGACTGTGGAATGGCGAGGATCGGATCGTCTTTCTGGAGCCGATCTGGGTTAATCGCGATGTAGTTCCGTTGTGGTGTCTCTCGAATCTGTATGGTACCAATACTCTCGAGAAGGTCGACGGCCCGCCAGACCGTCGAACGGGTTACTTCCGTGGCGTCAACGAGTTCAGGGATCGTAAACTCCGTGTCGTGGGCATCGGCTAGCAGCCGGAGAATCTCATCTGCAGCTCCGATCCGAAAGACGTTGCTATTCGCGTCTGGATACGCATCCATACAGACTGTTATATCCTGTTTCGCCATTTCAGACACTATCTGATTTTGTGCAACGACATATAAATAAGTGGCGGCGCCACGTAGTAGTACACTATGAAGAGTGAGTTAGACAGGATGAAAATTTCATAGCATGCCAGTTGCACTTACTACTACTCAATCTTACACCAAAAGTATGGGTTCACAAACTGGCGTTCACGGTACGGTACACACCCACTGGACTCTGTTAAAACAGTCACGGCGTGATCGGTTCAATTGATATTGGGATCAGGCAGAGTGGAAGAGTACAACACCAAAAGTGAGAACGGAATCGGTGTAGAGCCCCCATTCAATGGGTGGTGGGCCCATTGGTGGGCGATTAAAATCGGCGTGTCAAGTGGGGTCGACGGTGGCCGATTTCAATCGATGGCAAGGGTGTCAGATGTCTCAGGTCGGACGATTTCTATCAACGGCGATAGCCAATCCCCCTGCCACGTGAAGAATGTCAGCTGATGTGATTAAACCTACTGGCCGTGAAGAACATCTACGCAATCGTCGGAATTTCACAGGGGTCTTCTTTGTCGATCTCCCGCTCGGCCAAAATTATTGCTTCCTCTACCTCGCTTTGCGTAGCCTCAGTCATCCTATTAGCCTATATTGCTGACATGACCATAATAAAAATTCTTGCCGTACCCCTCTGGTATTCCAGGCTGGTCAAAAATCCAATTTGATGTTAGCTAAGCGATCCACAGAATGTAACAAGTGACTTTGGAGAAATGGCCGTCAATCTTATCCTTTTACATGTCCAAAATTGCACGTGTACGACCTTACTGGCTTTCAACGCGATATACTGTACGTCATTTCCGGGCAAGAGGAACCACACGGATTAGCAATCAAAGAGGAACTCGAGCAGTATTACGAGTCTGAGGTGCATCATGGACGCTTGTATCCAAATCTAGACCAGCTTGTTGACAAAGGATTGGTCGAAAAGGGCGAGGTCGATCGCCGAACCAATTTTTACGCGATCACGTCCCGCGGTATTCGCGAACTGGAGGCACGACGGGAGTGGGAAAACCAGTACCTTGACGAGAGACTCTCCGATCGGCAACAGTAGATAGTAACACGTCTCTTTATTCAATCTCACAGCTAAGACCGAAACTGGCGATTCGGTAACTACACCTGCTTATTGAACGCTGGACGACCTATCAGGACTGAGGGATAATCGGAATAGCATGCTGAATACAGGGCGCTAATCAAGCACGACGCGCGTGTCCAGCGGATTCGTCGGCGCTTCAGTCCGTTCCCGAATCAACTCCCGTGCCTCATCATCGAAGCCGTAGAGATCCATAACGAGATTATCCAACTCCTCCTGCAACCCCCTCATCTCTGCACCTGCATCCTCCAACTCAACCTGAATCAACTGCAGCCGTTCCATAATCTCAGGGAGCACCGACTCGTCCTCCGGAAGTTCGATTTTCTTGATCTCATCCGCCATCTCGAACGTCTTCACGTTCAAGAACTCAAGTACCAACTCTTGGAACTCGCTGTACTCGTCGAAGAACTCAATCTCTACAGACAGATTCTGGAACGTGATTTTGTTCCCGTCAACAACAGGTTCCTCAATCTTCACACTACTGAGATTGAATGATTTAATCGCGCGGTGCTCTGTCAACGGGAGCGTTTCCACGTCGAAGCTCTCGTACACTTTCCGTGGATTCTGAAGTACCTCGTCAGCCGTCTCAAGACTATTCACGAAGTCGATAATCTCCTGTGTCTTCTCAGCGATATCCTCCTTTAGGCCGGAACCATCTGAGTCAGGCAGCGGGAGCGACCCCCACACGTTCCCATAATATCGAAGGTACGAACCACGGTACGTCGGAGCTTCCATCCGCATGTAGAACTGCATGACAATACTATTCGAAAGACCTGCGAGGAAATCGTAGTCAGCCTCGTTTTTGGGAACGGCGTAATAGATAGTGTTCAGAAGGTGAATCTCCCCATCGACGAACGTGAAGTTGTTGTAGTACGCGATGTCCGGAGTAATGATCTTCTTTTCATCCGTAACCGCTCCCGGGCGGCCCCTCCGAAGCTCCCACCAATTGTTAATAGTGGTTCGCTCCTCAAGTTCCTCTCGGTACCCACGGAGATGCTCCTTGATATTCGGATAATCGTCGATATCTAGGTCTGAATGCGCATAGATGACTTTGCGAGTAGGCGTCGGCTCTCGCCATCGACGAATCTCTTTCCCCTCCAGCACAGGGTAAATAATCTCCTCCTCAAGATCCTTCTCCTTGATTACCTCATCAGTCACGAGGTACGGAGGCAGTCTCCCAGGCTGCATCCCTGTCTCGATTCTATCACATAAATTAGCAAACTCTTGATTCCCCGATCCATCCTGGATAGCGTTCAACACAGTGCTGTCCTCGCTGGGAATCATCTTCCAGGACTGCTCTTCAAGACTCTCAGAGGAGACAGGGAAGGCGTTGATGTACTCATCTGAGTACTCCTCCCCAAGGTGGCCTTTGATGTGGTTAAGGAGCGCAGCGACATCGCCCATCTCCTCCTCTACACCCACGAACGGAAACTTATACTCCTCTGTGTTCGCTTCCTCCTCGCTTGTTTTTCGCTCCATCACGAACACACACGGGTAATTCACTGCGTCTTCAAACACACCTGCATCGGCGAAGTCGATGAACTCCTTGAGGTAGACGTACCGGGGGAGGTTCTTCCGGAGTTTCTCACCGTACTGGTTGGTGATGAACTTGTTCGACGTGATGTACCCCACCTCACCACCGGGATTGAGCCAGTCACGAACGGAATCGATGAACAAGATCAGCATGTCGTACTGCCGGTGCGCAGCACTGGGGAACGCCTTGTTGTACGTCTCCCTCTGACCCTTGGGTATATCGTTGTAGTAGACGTAAGGGGGGTTTCCTACGACGATGTCATAACTCCCACTCTTGATGGCGTCTGCTTCTTGCTTGTCCTGCTGGTACTTCCGAATAATCGAGTCCGAATGAAACCCAGAGATCTTTGTGTCAACCCCACGCTTCAGCGAGTCTGTTTGGTATATTTTGAAGTTGTCAATCGTGTACTCCGGATGTTCCTCCTTGACGTCGCGGTACAGGTCAACAATCTGGAAAACAAGGTTGATTTGAGCGATATTGACAGCGAACGGGTTGATATCCAGTCCGTGAAGCCGCTTCTGCACAATCTCCAGTGCTTCCTTCGGCTCGACTCCCTTAGACTCTAATCGGCCAACGAGGCGATTTGCCGCCTGCACAAGGAATGTCCCAGAGCCAGTAGCAGGATCGAGCACGTCCTTGTTCTCGATAGGTTTGTCAGCGGTATAGTCCAGCCTATCCAATATGAAGTTCACAACCTCTGTTGGTGTATAGAACTCCCCGAGGGTTTGCCTCTCCTCCTTTGGGAGGTGTTGCTCGTAGAGCGTCCCGAGAAGGTCCCTGTCTACGCCCTCGAAGTCATAGTGGTTGAGGTGCCAGAACGTCTTCTGGAAGATCTCGTTGAGTCCACCCCCGTTACGGAGTTCCCAATCGAAGATAGATCCGGAGAACAGGTGCTCGTAAATCTCCGTCATCTCGGTACACGCAGCATCGAACAGATCTCGGTAGTCTCGCTGCGGACCAGTATACTTCGCGTAATCACTCCAGAAGTCGAAGTAACGATGCACGCCACCGTTCGACACCATCGTATTCAGCAGGTTCTTATCCTCCGCGATGCGAATAAAGAGAATCTTGTTGATTTGCGTGTAGACTGACTCACGACAGAAAATCCGCTTATTTTCCGCTTCTTCCTCTCCAACACGGTTCGAGAGTTGCTTCCAAACCTTATAGTCTTCCCAGAACCTGCGGTAAGGCTCCCAGTCTTCCTTGAGTTCAGAAATTTGCTGACGGAGCTCCGCAACCTCTTCCTCGTTTGTACTATCGGGACTGCGAACAGTGTCGATCTCATCCGTGAGTTGCTGGTGGCGCTCGCTCAATGCGTGGTGTTTCTCCTCGAACTCATCGAACTTCTTGAGCGAGTACGGCATAAAGTACTCGTTAATCGCCTTCTCCAATGCATTGAGCAGGTTTTCAAACCCCCCGTCCGTTGAAACACTCTGTATCTGCCCCGAGGGAAGGTCGAACTCATCGAATTTCGAGATATCTGCTACTTCTTCTCGCCGGAGTTTGTTCAACTCCAGCAGATCCTGGTACTCCGCGATGTCTACTTCAGATGTGAGTGCGCGCCCAGTGTCCGCGTTCACCAATGCCTCAAAGTTGATGTCTGCGATGAGTTTCGCGGTGAATCCACCGTGAGTTATTGCATCCTCATCGTCCGGGCTACAGGTCTTGTAGAGCCGGAACTTGTCGATGTTGGTGGAGACGAAATATTCGACGTAGTTGCGCTCACCACAGTACTCGAACCCTTGTTCAACGCCTTCTTCAACGTTAATAGAGCGACGTTTTGCTTCGACGACTATGACTGCGTTCCCATCGTCGTCCCGGAAGATAATGTCGTTCCAATCGTTCTCCTGCTCGTAGTGGCTCTCACCGTGTCCGAGAACGTTGATGAACAGGTGGTTGATGAGTCGAGGGACGACGTCAGGTTCAGCTCTGTCCTCGAAGTCGATCTCACGGTAAATAGCCGCATACTCGTTGAGAATATCCTGGAGGCGTTCGTTCTCCGCATCCGAAAGATCCAGCCCGGAAGACATAGTCTTCCCTACTGCTAATCGTCACATAAATGTACGGAGTCGAATTCTGCTACTATGCAACGATACATTTCGGATGACGTGGTGCGTATCGACATCCCGGCTCGGTTGGTTGCTGAACTCACGGTCTATATTTGACAGTTTTTTGATATCTATCCAAGAGGTGGGTAGCTGAGTCCGGTAACGCGTTCGCCTGTATGTACGCGCGTTTCGCGCCCCACACTAAATAAAAAACCGCGCTACCATCTACTTGTTAACGCAAAATCGCCCGCGCCGCGTCAGTCAACGCGTACTCCTGTGGATGCCGATCTTCGAGTACACACACCAGATTGTACTGCTGGAACTTCTCACCGAGCCAGCCACGAACAGTGCGGGCACCACACTCGTTTGTCACCTGACTCGCGTATTCCTCGTGAATCGACCCGCTGGTCGCCGGACCACTCTCAAAGAGTACGTCGAGCACAACCCGCTGATCGGCCGTTAGTGACGAAATCCGTGCGCGGGCGATATCCTCCTTTGCGCTGACGGTCGCCGCCGAGATCACATCATCGGTGATCGACTCGACATCACCGGTCGCGACAGCGTCCACAGAGTTTCGCAAAATGGCGATTGCTCTGCGAGCATCCCGCTCTGCCCGATCGGAAATCGTCTCGAGCGTCTGCCGGTCCACAAGTCCGGATTGGACGCCCGCAGCCCGAATCCGATCATCCAGAATCGAGCGTAACTCACTGTCGTGATACGGGTCGAATTTAACACGCGTCGCCGTCCCGATTCGCGAATAGACTCGCGGCTCGATATCGCCGACGACCTGATGTGGGTTGTTCGCTGCCAACAGCAATCGCACATCCGGGATTTCATAGAGGTCGCGCAAAACGAGATCGTCGACGAGCTTGTCCGCTTCGTCGAGGAAGATCACCGTCGGCCCGTCAATCGCGTCCTTGATCTGATAGAGCAGTTCGTCGGCTGGCGTCGAATCGCGACGAGCCGTGGTTGAGCCCACCAGTTGCTCGAGGATGGTATACAGCACTCGAGAGCGTTTGTGATCCGTCCAGCAGTCGGCCATGACGGTCTGGATGGCGTCGAACTCGGCGTCAACCTCGTGGATCACGGCCTCAACGGTACACGTCTTCCCGACACCAGGCGGGCCGTGGACTAATGCAACCTCGACGATGCCGCCAGCAACATCCGGGGAGAGTAACGAGGCAAGGTGTGTCTGCTCGTCGTCGCGATGACGAATCGTCTCGGGTGCGTGATCATCACGTAAGGGTGCCCGATCGCGAAGAATATCTTGGTCCGAATAGGAGCGCATACCCGTCTGTTTGCATGAGTGTCAGTTAAATTGAGTGGGGGTTCGTTCCACCCGTTCCACCCGCCGGTTATTTGACCGACTCGCAACGGATTACTCGTCGCGCCAAGACCCCCAAACTTCACGGTATTTTCCGAGTTCCCGGTATTCCTTCTTTCGCTCGAAAGCGTCGATAGCGTAGATCGTCTCGTTGTCTTTGTCCCAGTCAATCAGGACCCGGAAGTCACCAACTCGAAGCTTGTATCCGGGATGGTTTTTCAGTCTATCGAGAAAGTGCTCAGGAAAGTCACCGATATCCTCGAGTTTGTTGATGATTCGTTTCGCGTCTTCTGTTTCGAACTGCTCCAGCGTTTCAACCAGCGTCTCCGTCAGGACGATCTCGTGGGCCACCGTTCAGCCTCACTCCTCGTCGATTCCAAGGCGTTCTCGAGCCTCATCCGTGGACAGTGTCCGCCCCGCCGCGATGTCCGCATACCCCTCAGAGACACCCTCCTGTGCTCCAGGCGTCAAAATCGGCTCCGTGGTGTCACGCAGTACCTCACGGATGAACTCCGAGCGGTTGGTGTAATTCAGTTCCTGTGCCAATTCGTCTAGCTCTTCCAAAAGACGCTTGGGAACTTTGACGTTGAGTTTCACCATGTCGCCGTTGTCTTCCGCGTCGGTACTCATACATCGTGGTACGTGGGTGGTACTGATAGAACTGTCGCCCAGTCCACTCGCGGTCGGCGGTGAATCTGAAAAGACCTCGATTGATCTTCTCTAGTCAGAGCAGGCGAGTACTTCGCAGACTGATCCCAAGACTATTTACAGTATTCCAAGAAGTTCGATGGATTCGAAGCTAATCAATACAATAATAATATAATTTAGAACTGTGGACGTGAGCGCGTAAAAGGTAGTACGAGTAATTGGATAGGAAGTCATGCCTGCAGGAATCATGATGAAGGATCCGACAAAGGGGGCGAGATTCGTAACAAAGATACCGATACCACTGTATTGTTGAAAATAGTATTCAGCTTTCATTATCTGTTCATCCGACACAGAAACATTTGGAAGCGCGTTAATCGCATCTATTCCACGACTATTAGATATGTGATATATGATGAGTTGGCCAGTTACATATCCAAACGAAGCAACGAGTATACTAATAGCGATTAATCTTGAGGATGCTGAAATAGCAATGAGGTATCCTGGCAAAAGAAGCGATGTGGGGAATATTTTCCCTATTATTGCACCTTTCAGCACAAACAATAGGAATAGTGCAGGCTCGTCAAAAATTAATAAAAGAGTGAAGCCTGATTCGATTAGCTGTTCAAGAACGGGCATGGCATATAACGCATTAGGCGATGAGGTTTTTGCTCTTACTATTACATGTATTGATCGTTCAGTATGTCTATAGAGCGCACGGTAACACCACGACAAATCTATTTGGAAAATCCACTCTAGTTTGTGGGCCAATTCACGAACTAACGAATACACCGGGATCACCAGTGATAGACAAATTTAACATATCTCTTCTCAATCGTACAGTTACGCCGACCCAAGACAGTTCTCAGGTTTGAGCGACGTACACACTTAAGGGGTGTTGTGCTGACTCTCCTGGGAGCCTTGTAAGGTCGGTTCGGTGTGATCCTGTTTCCTACAGAAGGGACTCTGAGTGCAACGCGAAACCCCTCGAGCAGACGATTCCGATCTAGATTGCCAGTTCCCGGTGACAGTTGACGTCTTCAGTGACTGCTCTCGAGCAGTCGTCGGTCTATGACCGTCGACGACCGATCGAGAGACAGACATACAAGTAACCAGACAGGCAACCAACCGCAACCGCAGGGGAATTCTGTTAGCGTTGGAGAGTGTTTTCCTTCTCAGGTGGGTTCGAACAACCCGGGGACAGCCTCAACCGTCGACGTCACTTGTCACCGGATCCTCGTGCTCAGGGACTCCAGTTCCTTCACCAGGGACTTCTACATCGTCCATCAACAGGACGCGCCGTTCGGTGTACTCGAGGCCGTTCTTACGCTGGCGTTTCCGCTTAATTGCCAGCCGACTCTTCGACAGATCGAGTAAGGCATCGATCGTCCTTGAGACGAGTTTCTTTGCATAACCATCACTGACGCCCTTCTCTTGGCGGCGGATCCAGTGTTTCATATCGCCCGCTGTGATGTACTCACGGACTCCTGCACTCCCTTTCTTCCAGGGGTTGTCACCGACACCGGGATCGGAACGCGCCTTCCAGAGTTTGGCAGCGAGCCGAGAGGGCAGCGCGGACGTGGTTGCATGGAGCATGTCGTCGTCCATCTTTGCGAGTTGCTGGATGGGCAGGAGATCGCCGTGTGCTAGCGCGACGCCGCCACCACGCTCGAGTGGGTCTTCACTCTCTGGGAGTCGGAAGTACTGGCGACCGTCGTCTTTGCTCACACGCTCGAGTCGACCATCGGCGACGTTGATCTCGCTTTCGTCGACGTTGGCATCGAGCAGATGTGCGCCTTTCTCGAGTTCGCGAGCCTGGAGTTCGCCGACGCGAGTCTTGTTTGCGTTCAGCTTCTTCTCGTGGGCGTCTAGTCGCGCCTCGACCGGTGTCCGCGCTTGCTCGAGTTCTTCAACCCGGGCCTCGAGACGTTCGTTCTCTGCACGCTCTTGATCGAGTTCGACTTCGAGATGATCGAGACGATCTTGCTTCTGTTCGAGGCTGGATTCAAGCGTGACGATTCGGTCACAAAGCACCTCGAGTTCGTCTGCTAGTGCTTGGATAGTCGATGCGTTCGGTCCGGATTGCTCGGAATTTGTGCTCATGTTGTCAGGGTCTGCAGTTGGAGTAGTTGGAAAGACGATGCAGCCAGCAGTCAGCGGTCAGAAAAGCGGGGACAACACTGGGGGCGGGCGATCGGCTGCGTAGCTAGTCACAGAGCAACGGCTCGAGGCCACTCGGGCCCCAGCGCGACCGTCGGCCTGTCGGTTACACATCTCTCCGTGACGGCTGTGGCGAGCCACCGTCGGCGACGAGGGCTGGACGTTCACCCACCGTGACCGAGATCGGGGGTCGGTATGCACATCGCTGGCCGGAGTAGTGCCGTTGTGCGAGGACGTTCGCAGCGTTGTAGTCGGCGTAGACTGTTTCGACGTGACAGTCTGGGTTGGTACAACGGAAGGTCCGGTTCAGCGGCCGCTCACCGATGACGCTACAGTCGTGGCATTCCTGGGAAGAGTACTCCTCAGGCACTGTTCCGACCTCGATGTCGTACTCGTCAGCAACCGCCCGAAGACGCAGGTGGGCCATCGGAAGGACCCACGCCGTTCCGCGGTGGGCGTTCGAGTTGGTAAGCCATGCCCAGAGGTCTGGCTGGTAGTGGCTGTCCTCGGTGACCAGCACGGGGTAGTCGTACGCGCTCGCGTACTCGCACAGTTCTCTCGCTGCGCTATCAAGGTCCTCGAGCAGTGCGTTGCGCCGCTGGGTGACGTACGCGACGACCGTGTCGCGGTCGTAGTCGCTGCCAAGCAGTGTGATGACCTGCTCGCGGAGTTCGTCCAGGCGCGTACACAACTCATCGCCGCAGATCGTGTAGGCACCCTTCCAATCGGGCATCCCTACTGGGCAGGCGGTGTACAGGTTGTACTCGCCGAGGTCGACGCCGATCGCCGTTTGGTCGGTGTTACGCATTGGGACCACCTGGCGAGGGCTCTTGGGTGTCGGGTTTGGGTCCTCGGACGGTGGTTGTCCCGCCATCGGAGTCGATCTCTGCCGGTCTGTCGACAGTTCCCGTCAGATCTGTCTCGAGACGGTCGTGTGCCTCTCGTAGGCGGGCGGCCCAGGCTGCAGCTTCAGCAGTTGAGACATTGGGCACGTCCGCCCACTCGAGTTGGTCGTGGGCAGTTGCGAGTGTCTCGAGGTCGACAGCTGAATGGTTAGTTGACGGGGTGGCTGGGTTTGCGTTCTCGGTTGACGATAGCTGGAGGTGGAGGCCCGAAATTGGCTCACGCCCAGTTTCCCGCCACTCGCCATCGCGGCGTTCGTGGGTGATTCGCCACCCTTCGCCGCCCGTATCGGGAATGATTGTGACGCGGCGACGACGGTCATCGACGGTCGTGTACTCGAAGACGAATTCGAGGGTTCCCTGGTGGGTGTCGCGGCCCCCGTCGGTGGCTAGGGTTCGTTCGTTTGGTTGTTCGCCAGACAGTGGACCGATGTACCGGCGACGTCGGGACCCGCAGTCGGGGCAGCTTTCTGAGCCGGCCGCGGTGTACTCGCACCCGCAGTTGGTGCAGCGATACTCGAGCGCGTCGTCGGTATTGGTGGGTTGGCCGTCGGTTTCGACGAAAAAATCTCGATGCTCGAGCGTCTGGCAGCGATTGCACAGCCGGTTGTTCGTGGTTCGTTGCCCGCAGTGTTTGCACCCGCCACGCACCATCAGTGGTCACCTCTCGAGGCTTCGAAGAGGATCGCATCGTCGTTGGCGACGATGAGTTCGTCGTACTGCGTGGTGTCCTGTCGTTTAGGTGCCTTTGCGGGGAACTCTACGGACGGGCGAGTGTGGGGTGTACGGCCTTTCGCCCGTGTGTCCGGGCTTTGGCGCGGGTGCGTTTTGTTGGTGGTGTTTTCGTGGCCAATCGATCGGCCAGCTGTACCATCGTCTATGGGGCAATATTCATTGCCCCTCGAGCGGTCATTTTGCATGGTCGGAAACTCTTGCTAGGGTGACCCGACCCCGGCGTGTCTCCAGCACGCTGGACCTTTGAGGCCCAGAAGGGGCAGGTCAACAGCCATTTGACACCGGCTACTAATATAGCTTACTGACGAGTCGTCAGTATACAATTATACAATACAAGTTTTTATGCACGAGTGGACAGAATACACCTATAACCAGTATCCGTATGTTTATTGCTCCCAACTCCTCGAACGAGATGCGCCAGGAAGCTGAGTGGATGGTTCCGTCGGACGATAAAATTCTGGAACTCATTCGTGAGTATGGCAATTTAACTCCGACAGCAATCGAAGATCTTGGCGGGCCTAGCGCTGGCCATGCCCGAAATCGGTGCCCTGTGCTTGCCAAATATGGATTGGTTGATCGAATCTCCCGCGGCCTCTATGGGATTACTGAGGAAGGGGAAGCTTATCTCAATGAGGAACTTGACGCGAGCGAACTCAAGCAAAATGAGGATACACAGTAAAATCCCGGCCCTGGATGTAATTACGCAGTGACGGATACTAGCTCTAAATTTCGATCCCCCCCACTGTATTCGAAGGGAACCTCGAAGGGAACCTCGTAGGGAAGTCATCCTCGGCTCTCAAATGGGATTTTCGCTAGAGCAACGTACCCAGGCACAGCAAGAAGTACGATAACAGCAGTCCAAACAACCACCATTCTTGGGGCCAGTCCACTAACATCAAAAACCGCAGTGTGAAGAAGTGACCAGGCCGCCTCAGACTTTGCGCTAGAGATCGCTGGACCGGCTGTAACCACTATTAGAAATGCAAAAAGGCCAGTGAATATATTTTCGGGTGTTACCTCAACATCCATCAATTAACAATTCGGCTTGACGAATAATCAAAGTTTTCACAACCACGAATATCTCTCCGACGCGGACCCCCTCGCCGATCTCCAGCGACTAGCGGATGAACACGGCCAGCCAGTGCTTCTTGAAGACGTTGAGGAACACGGCGAATACGACCCATCGACCTATTTTCGACGATTCGAGTCGTGGTTTGATGCACGCAAAGAGGCAGGGCTCAACCCAGAGGATATTCGACCTGGGCGACGCGTCGACGAGGACGACCTGATCGACGCGGTTCGCGACCTCGCAGTGGAACTCGGCCGGCCGCCGTCACAGTCGGAGATGAATCAACGCGGTGAGCACTCTATCACGCCGTACCTGCGCCGATGGGGAACGTGGCCGAAGGCGCTCGAGGCCGCTGGCATGGAGATAGTGGACTGATCACAAACCATGGTGAAGATTTATGTCCACTGGGTGTTGTGGACTAGATACCAGTTAGACACCCCCTAACGGACATTGCAAATTCGTAGGGGGTGTGTAGTAAACAACGCAAACAGAATACGGGTATCAAATCCCGGGGTGTGTATGACATTGAAAAAGAAACCGGAGAATGCGGCTGAACGCTTGGCAGAGGAAACTGACCGGCCTAAAGAGGAGTTTGAACCTGATTTTGAGGAGTATCCAAAGCCAGAGCTTGAAGATCTCGAGTGGGAGACTATCGACGAGTAGGTAAATTCCACTTTTCTATTCCGATTTCTTTTGCGAATCGCTTTGTCAAGCGCCGGTGATTTGATTCGAAGTAACTCTCACACCATCGAGGAGCGTCATTAATTGGAACGTCGGGAAACCCCCATGCACGCCGATCGTCCCCATTCGGTTCGATAAGATCCATATGGAGACCTTCATCCGTGATATCGTGACCGTCCTGTGACTCTGGGTTGTGATCAAATCGGGCGACCTCTTCCCACTTCTCGAGGAGGGCTGTATTGTTTGAGATGTTGTACTCGAGTTTCACGACAAAACGAATGACTTGGCCCCGATCAGTCGCGAAGTACGTACGAATCCGCGTATATGGTGGCGCGATTTCGTTCGTATACTCTGTTTCGTTGACGGGGTCCATTCAGTCAGTAATCTGGCCGGATTAGAGATAAACCCTCGGCTAGGGCGCGGGCGAAGACCGCTTCTTTGATTGACTATTCGGGTCTCGAAAACCACGTTAATGACATGGGAATAACCATTATCACTATGCGTCAGGGGCGGAAATACCATTGAACAACTAACTGATAGGCAGTGGATGGCAAAGTCAGCAGTTGGGTATTGGGTACTCATTCCCGGGATATACATGACTTCGGACAAAAAGGATGATCAGAACGACTCTGAACGTGAGCGTGAACCACTCGAGGCAGATGACTGCGCGCGACCAGACGAGTGGGAACGTGTTTCGTTCGAAGATCTCCCCACCCCGGATACTGGCGAGCACCCAATCCCAGAACCCAACGAGTTGACTGAAGAACGGACCCAGGATTCGTCGCCGTAAATCCACTTTTCCACCTCACCCCACTTGAAGGGTCAGTCCCAGACCTAAACCAAGGCCCACAGCACCGATATTTCCGGAAGAAATCGGTTGGCACCCATTACTTTCATATTAGATGAACCCGTACGCTCGTATACACAAGGTCACACGACGGTAAAGTCACGAAGTAACGTCGGCTAAGACCCGATCTGTGCGAGTGACTGAGCAGTTCAGGGCGGCCGTGTCGTGTGGCCAAATTCGATAGCTACGCTTCTCCCGTCCATCAGCATTCGAGAGTAGCGCGAGCACTTGGAATCGATGTCGTAGCAGCGGCCATAGCCATACCCGTATCCGTACCCGGAATCCGTTATCGGACAGTAAACGGCCTGCTACGTCCAAAACCCGTCGCATACGCACAACACCCCTACAATGTCAGCCCACGCAGACCAGACTGCCAAGTCTGTCGATACAGACAGGCAGTCAGCGGACACCGCACAGTACAGTCCATACAACTGGATCGAGGACGACGAAGCTGAAACTGAAGCTGAAGACGGCACCCACGGTGACTCGAGTTCCGGTCACAGTGAGACGACCGGAACGACAAAGGAATCCTCGTTGACCCGATTGGTTTTGAAGCAAACCTCCGATCGGATCATCGACCCGATTGCGTTGCATGAACCTCCAGAAGAGGGTCTGCACGATTTCGAAGGCCAAGTGATCGATCTGACGGACGAAGAGGTGTTCCCGCCAACGCGTCGGTATCGTCACACCCCACAGACTCAGATGCAAAAGAAAGCGCCAGCAACGGAACCGTGGCGCTACTCGGAGGTCGGCCACGTCACGTTCGGCGGGATTATCCCTGACCGATCGAAATCGGAGTTACTCGAGGCGATCGACCTCTTTTTCGCGCTTGTGCAGACGCGACTCACATCGCGAACCAAAGCGAAAATCAGAGATCGGGCGATGACGCTCAAGTCGTCCGGAGACATTCACGACACGGAGATCATGCGCCGGGTTGGGCGCTGGACGTTCAATCCGACGGAACTCGAGCTTGCGGCCACAGTTGAGGAGTGAATTTCTATGAGACAACACCAGTCATCCAAGACGGATAGCAACAGCAGTCGACTGAACGCGTTGGAGGGACTGTGGTCGGGGACACCTCGGAAAGCCCTGATTGCAGTGTTCTTCGCGGTTTTGATGGTCGCATCGATGCCGGCGATGCCGGCGGCAGCGTCTGGAATGGACGCCGGTGCTGAAGTAGAGCCAGAACCTCAGCTATCGGGCGAAGAGGATCTTAACTCACTCGAGGACGCCCAACTCGAACAAACAATAGAAACCACTGATGAAGAAAACTCCTCGTACTTCACTGATTTTGAGGATTACGAAGCTGGCGATGAGCCATCGGAATGGCAATCGGTGGAAGGACATGAAGAGATAGCTGACGAGGGATTTTTGACTGATAATTCCCTTAGCGTCGAAGATGACACGTCCGGTACGTCGCCCGATGGGCGCGTGATGTGGGAGGATGGACCGACTATTGATACGAGCGCCAATTTCGAAGTATCGGGTACATCGCGCGCGGACATGGGCGATAGCCGTACTCGAATCGGAATCGGTGACGTAGAAGATCGAACCGATGAAGACCAAATCTCGCTCGTGTTCAGCGAAGAAAATGGCGAGACATACCTCCAAACTGACCCAACGGATGACCCAGAAGGTGATACCATTGGCACTTCCTTCGAGGGCGAATGGGCCGATTGGCGGATTCAAGTTGACGGTGGGGACGTGACTGCAAAAGTCTGGGAATCGGGAACTGATGAACCAGAGGACTGGCAATTAGAAGATAGCTTTGAGGAATTCGAGGGTGAGTTCTTCGCATCGGCCGGCCACACCGATAACAATCGAGAACTGTTTGTTGACCAGATCGACGGCGGGGGCAACTCCTTGAGCGGACAGGTCGTCGACCAAAGCGGCGAACCAATCGAAAACTCGACTGTCGAAGGCCTCGGCACAAATCACGATGCACTGAACGACACGGTCGAAGACGCGGAAGCCGAAGCCGAGCAACTGCTCGACGATGCATCCGATCCCTTCCCTGATGAGTGGGAAGATGACTTCAACCTGATCGACGAGGACATCTTCGAGGACGACCCCGGCGACTTCGCGGATGAGATGTTCAATCTCGAGACCGACCTCGACGACCTTCTCGGCGATGTTGGCGGCGAGTACGCGGCGGTCCACACCGAAGATGACTGGGACATGAACGCCCAACGAGGAACGTGGGCGTCTGAAACGCTGCTCGATATGCAGCAGGTTGATCCTGATCTTGGCGAGCCACACCTCGTTGTTGACGAAGGTGAGCAACTGGTCCTCTCGAAGTGGGATGCAACCGAATCTGGTGGGCTTGTCAGCGACCGAGAGGACTCTATTGACGATGCACTACCAGGACGAACGACGAGTGGCGAAATCGTGGTCGAACAGCTCTCGATGTCTGGCGAGACGACGTCGACTTACGAACGCCAGACGCAGCCACGGGTCGAAACGACCGGCAGCTACTCGTTGAGCACGAAAGAGCACGAAGCGGCCACGTTGAACCCATCGGAGGGTATCTATCGAATCTATCCAGAAGGTAACGAGGCGGCGGCATACTTCCTCATTGTCGGCGACCCCGAGGATATGGTCTCGAATATCGTCCACGACCTCGAGGACGAAGCTGGTGAGCTCACCGATCGCGCCCAAGAGATTCAGGACAACATCGGAGATGGTATTTTCGAGCGCCGTACGACGACGACTGACGAAAACGGCGAGTTCGACCTTCGAATGCAGTCGGGCGTTGAACGCGCGACAGTCCAAACGTATCGCGCGGACGGCGAACAACTAACGGATATCACGGGCGCATCCTTTAGCGACCTACGAGATGTTCGCGATCACGGCTATAACGGCACGTTCCAGGTGGGCGCACCCGAGCGGCATGACGTGCCGGATGAGGATGTGACACTCGAGACGTTCGGCACGGAAGACCTGCCGAATATGGATCTCGATGATCTCGACGAGTGGCGGCAGTGGGCTGAAGACCAACGGCTGAACGAGACCATCGGCGACATGCAGTCGGAGTACGACGAACGCTTCGACGAGATGGAAAACGCGACGCTCGAGTCGACGTACGAAGCTCATAAGACCATCATCGAGGTCAACCCGCACGCAGAAGAACGGTACCTGGAGGACAGCGAGTTCGACTCAGTCCAGGATGCAGATGACTTAGATAACGATGAACTGGCCGAGGAAACAGGCCACATGCAAACGGCAATCCTGAGCATCGGTGGGATTGATCCGCCCGATTTGGACGATCCGTTGGATATCGAAGACGGTGAACTATTCGCCGAGTATCCAGTCCCCGATGGAATCGACGAGGATACGCTGAATCCTGAAATCCATTGGGCTGACGGCTCGAGCGAAGAGCTTGGCGAGGACTACTGGTCGATCGAATCTGGCACGTTCGGCTCGAACACACTCACGGTTGAGGAGTTCCCGATCGATGAAGACGATCCAGCAGGACTCGAGCTCCGAATCTTCGGTGGCGGTGAAGATGGCATAATTGACGACCGAATTTCGGCTGAAAACCCAGCGTTCCAGGGCCAGACGCCGGATGTTCGCGCCATTGACTTCAACACCAAATCGCCGGGTAGTTCGGATCGTGTGAGTATGACGTTCCGGACTGGAGACAACGACTTCGAGGGCGTGACTGATATCGAGGTGTTCGACCCAGAAGGTGAAACGATCGACGCTGACCTCCGGGATGACGACCGCGGGGCGTTCGAGACGAACGGCTCTGGAGAACACTACGTGCGTGCGACGATGGGGGCTGATACCGGCGACGAGTTTGTTGAGACCTTCTCGATCCGCGCGCTCGAGGACCCGCGTAGCGACCATCCAACGGTCCGAACAGAGTCAACAAGTGGTGATGAGCAACTGGCGCTCGTCGGCGAAGGCCTTCGGGACGCCGAAGTGACGGTCGACGATGACCGCGTTGGAATCTCGGCAATCACGCCTGGAGACGACACGCCATCACGACTTGACGTGAAGCCGGACTCTGCGATGGACTCGAGCGTCGATAACATCGACGTTCGACTGCTCGAGGGCAGTGATGAAGCGACACTCGACACCAGCGTTGAGACAGTGATCCACTTCGACGATCTCGATGAGGACGCGGCGATCTGGCGCGGCGACCCAGGATGGTGGCGTGGCGAGCCGATGGAGGTTGGCGAGACCGAACGCTACGGCGAGATCGACGACCGTGGTGACGGAAAAGCCGTGATTCGGACGTTCACCGAATCTGACGGTGAGTTGTCGATGTATGTGAACGACGATCCTGATTGGGGCGAATCGACGAAACACAGCATTGCGACAAGTGTGCCGTCGATCGGAATCCCATTCCTGCCCTTCTCGACATCAGGAGCGGCTGGAGCCGCAGGTGGAGTTGTTGCACTTGGATCTGGAATCGTGGTTCAACGCCGGTACTTAACGTAGGTGATTCGATGAAACAAACACGAAGACAATTACTGACGACCCTTGGAGCAACGGCAGCGGCCACGACCATTCCCTCGTTCGTGAACCTATCTGGGTGGACGTGGGGTGACAGCCAGACACTGACGACGGCAGCACTCGACGCCGATCTCGGGACCTTCGGCAGTGACGCCGATCCATCGTTCCTGATTCACTACGAGGATGATAGCCAATATCGCGACCTCGAGAGTTGGGTCAATAGCAATGGAGACATCAAACGCGACCTCGAGCACGTCAATCTGATGGTCATCTCGGCGTCGTGGGAGGACATCGGACTCCGTGAACGCGGCTACGGGGCTGTATCGATCAACCAGCTCTCGGGGGGCCTGCAAGCCAACGACTACGTCGACTACATTGACGGCAATTTCGAGGTTGATCTGCCGACGCCGATCGACGAACTCGACGCCGAAGACGAGTGGTCGTTCGATGCCGATATTAGTTGGCCCCAACGGGCGTCGTTGATGGCGTCAACTCTCGAATGGAGCCCGTCACCGTCAGGGATTGATGGGCTGGCGTTCGATGGTGATGCGCCTGAAACGGATCTGACCGACTCTCGAGAATTAGTCCGCGCGGACGACGACCTAATCGACGAGATTGACACCGGAGACCTCACCATTGCGGTGATCGACACAGGCGTCGATGACGGGTCGACGTTTGGCGACCGAATTCTCGAGGAGTCTACGGACTTCACGAGCAGCGATGATCCAACGGGCGTCGACGTTGTCGAAGACAGTGATGGTCACGGCACATGGGTCGCTGTGTGCATGGCTGGCGAAGATGGATTCCTTCCCGATGCGGATATCCTGGCACTGAAAGCACTCGATGATGGCGGCGGTGAGACGGGTGATATCGTCGCAGCGGTAGATAAGGCAATCGAGGAGGAAGTAGATGTCGCCTGCCTCTCGCTCGGCTCACCACTACCATCACCCGCGCTCGCGGAAGCCCTCGCGGACGCGTACGATGCAGGTGTACTGTGTGTCGTGGCTGTCGGGAACGATCGGTACGGTTCAGTGTTCACGAACGCCCCAGCGTCCTCAACTGACGGTTTCGGCGTCCAGGCGTGCAACGTGCCAGAGGACGGCGACCGCGCTGACACGCAACTTGCCTACTTCGGAAATATCGGTCCCGACCCACAGACTGGTGTCAATCCAGAACTTGCAGCGCCGGGGATGGCCATCACGGCCGACTTACCGGGCGGCGAGTCAACCCTCTCTGGGACCTCGATGAGCGCCCCACACGTCGCTGGCGGTGCCGGATTGGTTATCGCGAGCGAGGAGACGGATGTCGATGAGACGTGGGGTCGACTGACGAAGACAGGCTATCCGCTCGAACACGCAGGTGAGACGGAAGCCGAGTACGGTCTGCTCGACGTGCAGGCTGCAATCGATAACGAAGAACCAGACGAAGATCGGGAAGACGTTCGGTCTTCGGAAGCGCAAGTGCGTGACGAGTTCAACCGTCTCCTGTCGAACGTTCTCGGGTGAGTGCAATGCAGGACCAACTGACACGCCGCCAACTCCTCAAGACGGGGGGTGTGGCAGCAACCACGCCGGCCTTTTTCGGCCCGTTTGCCTCGGATGACGATGAGCAACGCGATAATTCACTCGAGTACGACGGTGACTATCCCGTTCCACCCGATCATATTACGGTTCGGGACGACTTAGACGATCTTCGCGAGTACCAGCCGGCGTTTTCGTACGAGCACATGACGATCGCGGAGCGTCAAGAGGCACAAGCAAAAGCTCGAGGGCTGTACGGCTGGATCGCAGAAAGCGACGAACACGATGTGACGGCGTACTACTACTGGTTTCGCCATCAGACGCAGCATTCGGCCTTCGCATACGTCGGACTAGACTGGGGACCAGACGAACACTACCTGGATCACGAACCGACGATTGTGTTCGTTCGCGATGACGACGACACTGTCGACACGATCGTGACGACAGGCGGCCACCATTACGGCCTGTGGATCGACGGGGAGTGGGGGCCGATGAGCGAGCACTACGTCTCCGATCGAGAGACGCATGTCAACCTCATGGTGATCCGCCCGTGGAATCACTACATGGAAGCGCCGACCACAAACGGCGAATTCATCGAGGACTTCCGCGGATCGTTCGGCTCGTTCCGCGAAATCCGCACAGACTGGTACGACGAAGGTCGGTTTAAGACAACGAACCACCGAGCGATTGAAGACCCATTCGTGTTCTGGGATGAAGACCGCCATCACTGGTGGGATGACGGAACATGTGATGCATGGGCGGCGCGAAACATCTGGATTCGCCTTGGCCTAAGTGAAGGAACGTCACGAGCACGACTCCGATTCGAGGAAAGGTAAAATCATGGCTACAGCAAACAACACCACACGAGCAGAGGCACCGTTACAGGCAGATCGGCGCGACGTTCTCAAAGCAACGGCTGGCGCGATATCACTGGTGATCGTTGGCCGATCTGCAACACAACCAGTTGGAGCAACTGAAAACAACTCAGAAACAGCTACGCTGTCAGTTGAGGCAGATATCCCCGACGACACAGCAATCCAGATCACGGTTTACGAGTACGAATCCGACGATGACGATGATCTACTCGCGAGTGACACGGTTACACTCGAGGATGGCGACGATGAATACGACCTGGCGGGACTGGACGGCTCTGACGAGTCTTACTATGATTTCGAGATCGAGCTCGGATCAGATGACGGCGACAAGTCGCCAGAACTGTTCGAACCACTAACGCTCGAGATACCAGAGCAGCCACTCGACCCCGATGACTTCGAGCAGGTCACGCATTCCGCAGACGACTGGACTGAGGTGCCGGACGACGCGGAGGTGATGTACGACGAATATCGCCTCAGAAAGTACCAACCACGGGTGTCGATGAGTTCGGACCTTCGCAGCGACACCGATGGTATGTACGCGGTGTTAGCAGAGTCAGAGGACGAAGAGACGTTCGTCTGTTGTTACTGGCTGGATCTGCCGAGTGCCGAAACCGCTGTCGTTGATTTCAACTCTCAAATTGGTTCTCACAAGCCGATTTACGTCTTCGTCGACGCGGAGACGGAAGAGGTCGAAGAGATCGTCTACTCTGGCTATCAGTATCTGGCAGCGGACACACAGCCGGACGAGGACGACCTCGAGCAGGCGCGAGCTGATGAACCAACACATGCAACCTTCGAGGTGATCGATCCGTACAACCACCTCGTATACGACGAGGACGGTGGTGGTGCGTTCCTCGAGTTGCACGACATCGATGACGAACGCGAGACTTGGGAACAACATCAGTGGCTCGACGTCGCCGACCCACTGGCAGTTGACGATCCGTGGCAGATGGCAGATCGAGAGAGTTGGTTCCACGATGGGCTGACATCGTTCACATCGATGCAAGCAAACATGGCACGCCGACTCGGTTGGGCTGGTGGAAGTGATGCGGACGAACTTCGGGCCGGTAGTGCGGACGGATTCTTCTCGTTCGATTTCGACTTTAGCTGGCCTTGGTCTGGAGATGAAGATAGCGGTGACGAGAACAACGAGAGTGATTCATAAATGGAAGAAGAAGATGTTCACCCATACGCACTGCTTCCAGAAGACCCAACAACAGAAGCGATTATCTCATGGATCGATCAACGGAGCGATGATGATCGACACGATGAGCAAACTTTAGAGTACGGTACTGGTCCGGATAACCTCGAGCATACTGCTGAATCGGATGGTGAAGAGTTTGCAGAAAACTCTGATATCCTCCGTTTCGAAGTTTCTCTCGATGACCTCGAATCGGACACAGAGTACCATGCGCAGATCGTTTGTGACAGTGGTGAAACCGTCGATGGAATCAGCTTCAGAACGCTCCCTGACGATCTGAGTGATGCCGATGATGGGTTAAATATCATTGTCACCTCCGACATCCACATCGACAAAGAGATGGAGGATGATGAGGCAATGCAGGACCTTGCTGACCAAGACCCAGATATGCTCCTGATCGCTGGCGATGTCGTATCAAACGGGTATGAAGAATCTGATGAGATAGAGGATTACTGGCTCGACTTCTGGGATAACTACATGGAACACATCAACGAGGATTTTCTCGTTCCCATGATGATGGTTCCCGGAAACCACGAGGTCGGTAACGGGAGTGGATGGGACGGATCTGGAAGTGTCGAACCGGACGCTGGCTACTTCCAGTTTTTCTTCACCAACACTGTTGATCTCGATCCAACTGGAGAAAATTACGCTGAAGTGACGATCAGTGACTATCTCCAAGTTATCGGTCTTGACACACACTCAGCGGAGATCGACGACACTGCAGCGTGGCTTGAGGACAACATCAATACAGATGTCGACATGGTCCTTCCGTTCCACCATTGCCCAATATTGGCTGGCGGATCGAGATCGTCAAGTGACGATGACCTCGAAGAAAATCTTCGAGAGGCGTGGGCTCCAATCTACGCAGATGCTGGCAATGTGTATGCAAGCTTCAGTGGCCATATCCACGTCCGGAAGCGGACTAAACGATGGACTGTAGTTGATGAAGAACCGGATGACGGTGATTACACAGAGTTGGATGACGGATATATCGTAGAAGATGAGAATGGGATCGTTGAATTCGGCGATGGAATGCGTTCAAACCGGTCGGTAAATGACGACTGGTACCTCGAAACGAGCGACGATGATGAAGAACAATTCTATTCGTTGACCATTGAACAAGATCTCGATGTCGTCGAACTCGAAGTGGATGAGCACTACGCGTATGATGGAGATACTTACAACTCTGAAATATTCCGGACTGATGACGATATGGTTGATATGGAAGACGAATATTCCAATTACGGTTTCGTGCGAACTGGACGTTTGGAGGTGAGCTAACATGAACGAAATAGAACTGGACGAGTCAGTTTGGAACGACTCGGAGACAGTAGAAGACGTTGAAATTAGTGACCAGAAACTGGCACTCAAAGAGCCCGAAGAGCCAGACGATTTCGATGACGTAATCCACCATTGGGAATTCGGTGATGGCGAAGGAAATACTGCAACAAATTCCACGGGGGATGATGATGCAGAGCTGGAGGGGGTCGAGTGGGTTAGCGGTGATTGGGTTGGTGGCTATGCACTCGAGAACTCTGGCAACGACTACGTTAATCTCGGAGCCCAAGATGTTGGTTCGGCCTTAGATGACGAATTCACACTCGCCTTTACAGTCGAATCGAGCGATAGCAGCAATCGCCTTTTGGGCGTTTCGGACTCAAGCAGACATGATCTGTTAGTTGAGGCAAGTGGTGATCTCCGTTTCATGATGGAAGATAGCGGTTCGAGCCGCCTTCGCATTGAAACTAGTGACCACCCTTTTGATGGCGACCCACACCGCTGTGTTTTTGTTAAAGATGGAAACTCAGCGGACGATATGTCGATTTATATTGACGGTGAAGAGGTTAGTACCAGCATCGATTCCGACGAGAACTTCGGATCTCCAGTCGAATGGGACGAAGACCTCTATCTTTTTGCGGAGAATGAAGGCGGTGCTAACGACCATTGGGAGGGCATAATTGACAATTTGATCATTGCCGACTCTGCACCTAATAGCGAAGAGATTGAGTCTGATTATGCTGATCAACCATGGTCGGATTCGGATTAAACGAATTGAGGTGAATTAAAATGGTTAACATAGAAGTTTCTGGATCTGATCTCGAGGATGGCGAACCGATTGATAACCTCGAGATAGAAGGAGGAGTAGTCAAACTCGAAGAAGCCTATCCTTCGATCCTTGAAAACGCTGATCACCACTGGAAGTTTGATGAAGGAAGTGGTGATACAGTTGAAGATTCGATATCAGGATACGATGGTGAAATATCTGGAGCTAGCTGGGAAGAAGACGATGGCTTAGGTGATGCGTACTTAGCGTTCGACGGCTCTTCAGACCGTGTTGAATTACCTGACGACACGCTTTCAGATGTTTCAACATGGACTAAGATAGCCTGGATTCGGACAACAAGTTCCTCTGGTAGCCAAAGAGTACATGGCAAACGGAACGGTGATTCCCGTCCAGCATATCAAGTAGGTGCTGAAAATGGTGATATGTACGGTCGGGTAAGCGGACCAGACGATACACGTGCTGAAATAGAAACTTCGCAATCGATCGATGATGGGGAATGGTATATGCACACATGGGTCACTGGCGAAGAAGAGGTTCATTTATATTTAAATGATGAATTACTTGATTCTGGATCTCATGGCGGCGATCTTGAACAGATAGACCAAGAGACATGGATCGGCGGAGAGGCGCGAAACGATCGGATGTGGGACGGTGATATTGATAACGCAATATACATAGAATCGGCTGCAACAGAAGAGGAAATCGAAGAGGTTTACGAATATATGGCTGAAAATTATAGCTGATGTCGACCCAGAATGGATGCTGAATCTAATGCTTAGATTCGATTTTCTCAGGTAGCTGATCCCACGTGTGATTCTCGAGAACGTAGTCACGACCTCGCTCACCCATTGCTTCCCGTTGCGAGTCATCCATCGAGACAAACGAATCGATACATAATGCGATCTCGTCAGGATCAATTTCACTGACTGTTAAGCCGGCGTCGACCTCATCAACGAATTCAAATCTGAATTCCGAGGCAAGCACGGGACGGGAGCAGGCCAAATACTCGTAACACTTGATCGGATCTGATGGGCGATCGGGGTCAGCAACTCCATATAACACGTCGCACGCATTGATGTATTTTGAAACCTCGTTGTGTGGGACAAACCCAGTGAACGTAACGTCCTCGAGGGCAAGGTCATCGGCTAACTGCTTAAGATCCTCTTGTTGTGGGCCATCACCGACAATGACCAGAGAAATGCGGTCTGAATATTCAGATCGAGACGCAGCTTCAAACAACTCTTTCAGTCGGTGGCGACGGCGAATACTACCGACGAAGCCGATGACTATGTTCTCATCTGGGACTCCGAGATCGGTCATACCTCGTGCTGCGCCTTTCGATATAGGTTCAAACAATGTGGGATCAACTGCATTATTGAACACTTGAACAGGCGCGTCGGAACGCACAGATCGGACTTCCTCTTCGATTTTCTCGTAAGCACAGTAGATCCCAGATGACATTCGAACATTCAATGAGAAAACCGTCCAGAGTAATCGCGGGAATTTCAGCCGTGTGTACGCCCGCCCACGGATTAACAATACGTGGGGGACACGGTGACGCTTCGCGACCAGTGGTGGAATGACTAACGTGGCCGACTGACGGGATACGATATAGTCTGGATTGTGTTTTGAAAGGAGTGGCCGAACCGTCCGGAATAATGACCACTGCGTCTTCATTCGATCGATCGGCGTTCCATCCCCGCTCGTAAAATGGGCGACTTCACTGACATGCTCCGTAACCTCAGACGGTAGTTGGCTATCTGGGTTCGGACAAATCAGTGTGAGATCAATACCATCATTCCTCGCGAACGCCGCAGCGATCTCCTTTGTTGCGATATTGTTGCCCGAAGTCCCCGAGAGATCAGATGTTGTGATAAAAAAGACATTCTGTACCATAGTCAGATACGGACAGGGACGTACCAAGAGTTTTTCCCACCCAATTGAGGCTCATTCATGATACCAATCCAATCGATCAGACGAATTCACTACCAGTCAGGAGGCGTCCCGCCACCTTACGGCTGACAGTCCGCCTCAGCTAGCACCGCTCACCGACCAACCTTCCTTCAACCAACACTACAATGACAACGACATTCAACCGCGTAGCAACGCTGTTCATGGTTTTTGCGATGATCACGGCAGGATCACTCGCGATGGCCGGCGGCGCTGCAGCAGAGGTTACAGACGACGGCGACTTCGAGTTCGACGGCGACGATCTCGCCGAGGACTTCGAGGCCGGCGACGATAACGAGACGGTCGTCTACGAGACGGACGCTGACAGTGACTCCGTCGAAGACTTCGACGACATCACACTCGAGATTGACTACGAGAACACCACGCTGGTCGAGTACGACCACACTGACGCCGATGTCGACGGCGACGATGACGAAGAGACGCCACTCGAACTCGAGTTCACCGTCGAACACGAAGACCTCGAAACCCTTCCCGGTGATGCAGGCGAGGAGACCGAGGTTGACGCCACGGTCACGGAAGCCGAAATCGGCGAAGATGAAGTCACCGACGAAGACACGCTGACCTACGAGTTTGCTGACTCACACGCCGCGATGACGATCTTCGACGCTGACGATGATGACGATATCGTCTCGCTCGAGGAAGACGATGATGACGGCATGTTCAGCTTCAGTATGCCGTTCACCGCGAGTGACCTGGACAACACCGCGGATATCGACGACGATATCGGCGTGAACGGCACCGAGACGGATGTTCACGTCCACTCGGACGATAGCGACGTGACGGACACGTTCGATGACTCTGTCGAAGACAAAGACGAGGGCGACCGTGTCCCACACCTGATGACGACGACCGTCGATGACCGATCGATCGTCGTCTTCAACGAAGAGCCTGGTGAGTTCATCGGCGGGGACGAAGCAGACGAAGATGAGGACACCTACGCTGTCTACAACGGTGATGGGCACCTCGAGATTAACCTTGGCGAAGATCGCTTCGACGAGGACGATGACGAAGTGTCGGTCAACAGCGTCTCCGGTGTCGAGGTCACCAACGACCTGCTGACGAACGATCTCGACTACGGCTCATTCGAGGCGTGGGGGCTGACGGCTGATTCGTTCACTGGCACGCTGAGTGACGGCTGGGCCTCGCTCACCGACACATTGCCGTTCTAACCCGCGAATCGCTCACTGACCACTAACACCCACAATTTTGTCCGCGAGACCGTGGCTCGGCACTGGCAGATCCCCTTCCGTCAGTTCTTGGGTTCGAATCCCGACGCGGGCGCTTTAATTATGGCAACAACCACACCGCCAGACAGTGACAACGATGCAGAGACGGTAACCGAGGAGCGACCGGAACACGAGCGCGACCAGCAAGGACGTGAACAAGACACTGGTGCAGACCTCGTCACTCCCCAGCGACGTTCCCAGCCTGGAACAGACACAACAGTCGAAGCGTCCACAACGAACGCCGATAACTCCCTCTGGGATGGCCTTCGAACGGTGACTGAAGCGTGTCTCGAGACCGCACTCTGGCCGTCGACGCTCGAAATTCGGTCGCCGTGCATACCAGACGGCGACTGGATGGCTGTCGATGACTACCCACATCGAAAGACGTGGTCACGAACGAGGCCGGAGTACGACGAACGCGTCCAACTCGTGATCGATGGCCTCACCGGTGGCTGGACGCTCCTCCATCAAACGGGCGCTGGCCGTCAACGGACGATCGAGACGGGGCTCAGCCCCACCGAGGCCTATCGCGAAGCCGAACAGGTCATGGCGGACCTCGAATCCGTGCCACTACACTCTCGAACCGGCCGTGCAGCCGTCTAATTGCTCAGAAAAGCGCTCGATTTTCAGTACACCTCACACTCACCATGTCCACGAAGACACATCCACACGCGGAGACGAACACAGAGACCGACCACACCGTTGGACCAGGACCATCCAGACGCCGTGTTCTCAAGGCCGCCGGTGTAACACTGACAGCACCGACGATGGCGGGCCTCTCGACGACGACAGCAGCGGCAGACAACGCAGACGAACCCGATGAACCGAAAGGCATCCTCGCGGATGGCATCGGCGTCGAGGGCGGCGACAACACCGCGTTCTTGAACGGGCTGTTCGCGTCGACGATCCAGTTCGGCCGATCGGAGGAAGCCGAAAAACTCGCCGAAGATATCCGCAACGAGTTCGAGGCGAACACAGACGCCTGGATCTCCTACGGCAACTGGTTGATCGACGAGTTCGACGACGTCCAGCCAGCCGGCACCGTTACCGTCCAGGTCGATATCCTCCAGACGAAGCGATTGGACGATGACGATCGAGTCGAGACCGTTCTCGAGGCGGAGTTCGACGAGAACCAACACGAGTACACGGACCTCTCGTGGACCGTCGACGAGCCAGACGACCCGGATTACACAATCGCAATCCGCAATTCGGCGGCACTGAACGCGTCGGATGACCTCCTCGAGTACCGGCGGTCGTATATCGACGAGTCTGGAGACGCAGACAATCACGAGCTTCCCGACGAGGAGTACGTCTCGACGCTGGCTGGCAAGTACGCACCGGGGCTGATCTTCGGCGAGGAAGAACACAGCGTGCTCGAACTGCTCGTCGGCGATATCACGGGGGAGTGACCCTCGAGTGATCGATGATGATCGGACGAGATGAGCGGAAACGCGACCGGAGCGGCAAGTTTTCGAAATACGACAGTGACAAACAGGCTGATCGAGGCCATCGGGCGCACGAAAATTGGATTCAAACCCAGTTCCGACGACTTCGATGGCGTCTCGGCGGGCTCATACCGGGCCGTAGCCGGTCCAAACGCGGCCCGCGAAAGTAACTCGAGGCAGACACCGACTGAACCCCACATTATGACTATGAAACCCAGATACGCACAGCGACGGCGACCAACAGTACCGACCACTCACATTCGAGGCGAAATCCGATGAGCGTGATCGAGCGCCTGTTCGACTCGATCGACAATCTGGTCGATTCGACGGGCGATGCAACGGCGACAGTTACCGAGTCCAAACTCGATGCCGTCCTCAAGGGCTTCGTTGCCCTCGTCGGGGCAATCATGCTCTTGATTTTCTTCGCCGTCGACGCCACGCTGACGATCATCCTCGTAGGCCTCTTGATCGTCGCAATCTGGCTGTTCGGCCTCGGCGACTCGAGCAACGACTCAGGGCCACGGACCTAACAAAATCATGTCGAGGAAAAAAGGAAACAACGGGCCGAGAGGCCGTGGCACACGGACTGACATAGCGAATGCGCTTCGGAGAGGCGAGCGCACACTGTTCGTCCTTGGATCGCAACTGCTCTTACTGGGGCTATTCATCGTGTTCACGGCCGTCTCGGCGACGAGAAACGCACCGATCATGGCAGCGCTGGGCGGCATCGGTGTCTTCCTCCTCGCTCGCGTGCTGTTCCCACTCGATCGTCTCAACGCCTTTTTCGAGTGGGTGGCCTGCGGCGAGGCGGGGAAATGGCTGCACAACCGCTATCTCCGAGTTATGCCCGGTCGGTCACCGAACGATCGAGGGCGTGGACAGGCGAACATACGCACGCTCATCACGCTCGCGCTCGTGATCTTGCTCGTCTCGAGTCTCGTCGTTGCTGGCTTCGGAGCCGGTGTCGTGGCCGGCGAGGATAGCGATAACGACAGTGACAGCAATGTCGCGGCAGTCACGCACGACGATTACCTGGACGACGAGGCACTCTACGAGGAGTTCAACGACACCTCGAGCGTCGAACTCGAGGATCGAAACGTCAAAACATCGATCGAGGAGACTGACGCGTTCGTTCGCGTCGAAGGCGAGAATCCAAACTCCTACCCAGTCGAGGTCTCCATGCACGTCCATCCTGATATCATCCCACCGGCCGAAGTGGGTGAGGTGTCGGATACCGACGACGAAGTCACATCGGATTGGCAGAATACCCACGATTTCGAGCGTGACGAGTCCTATACGGAGATCACGTACGAGATGGAGGCTGAATCCGAAGTGACGTTCGCACCGAATCGCGTCCGTGTTTTAGGCATCTCGTGGAAGGACAGTGCCACGGACACGGATAGTGGCCTACTTGATCGAATCCCAAACCCACTCTCGAACGATGAACTCGAGGACCGTGAGTATCGGATGAACTCGAGCGATGGGTCGATACAAACCGTGCCACTCGAGAACAACGAGGGTGACGAGTCGATCGACGACTGGCACGCTGTCTACCGAACTGGCCCGGATGATGACTGGAAACCCATCTCGACGGATAGCGACGACCCAGCCTTCTATCGGACGACCGATGGCGGCGAGGCCGTCCAGTTCCACTTCGACACGAGCAACTACGATGAGGGCGAGGTCGAAATCGAATTCACGGCCGAGCCGAACCTCATCGACAAATTCCAACAGGACTTCCGGTCGTTCACTGCCGGTTGGTCGGATATGATCAACCTCGATATCCTCTCCGTGACGCCTGCGACAGCGAGTGATGGACCACCACTCGAACCCGAGGTGATGCCATGAATCTCGTACAAGGCGTCGTCGGCGTCCTCATCGTCTTGTTCCTGTTCGCGAATCTGTTGCATCCAGGCGGCTGGATCATCACGACCGTGATCGTCATCGGGCTGATCGTCGCCTATGCAGCCCTCGAGTTCATGCCAGAGTACCTGCTCGTGACGAATCAGGGCAAGAACGCACGGAAGGACAAGCGCCGACAGCGTCGTGCGTCGGGGCTAAACCCCTTCTCGCGAACGTCGAGTAGTGACGAGGCACGACAGACCCAGTCACAACAAAGCACTGGCGAATCCTCGAGTTCTGGTTCGGGCTCAGGGGGCAACGATGAGTGAAATTGCCATCGTCGGCGTGACAGTCCTCGCTGCTCTCGGACTCGGCTGGCTGTTGAGTTTCAAGTTTCACGATGGCTCACGGACGGTCGAGAGCATCGCCCGTATCCCGTTCAATATCGCGTGGATAGCGGTCGGCGTCTTCACCATTCTCGGTGGCTACTACCGAACCGGGATCGCGATCGTCGCGCTGTGGAGTTACTTTTTCTTCTCGAATGCTCGCCGAGTCCGTAACGGCGACCTCGAGATGAATCCAGGCGGCTGGCGTCACCGAGTCGCCAACTGGAATCCGTACGACCGCTCAAACTGACCAGTTCGCTTTCGCGAGCGGTTATAACTCCCACTTAGCAAATGACATGACTCATTCCAGACAGTGGACGACGGGCTCCGTAACGACAAACAAAGACTCGCTGCAGTTGTACTTCAACGTCCTATTCAGCCGCTCGCCGAAGAATCCGCTTCGGGGCGTCGACGAGTATGCCGCGGTTTGTGATGCCGGTGTGATCGTTATTTTCCCGGTCGGAGAGATTCCAGAGTTTCCACTCGAGGTCGATCCACCGCTAGATCACGAACTGCGAGACAATTCGACTGCAGACTCACACGAGAGACACTGAACCCAGAACCCCAGATCCAAACCAACACTATGAGTACGTACATCAACAGACAGCGCAAGCAGAGCACATCGGCAGACGAGCCAGAGACAGATCGAACGGAACTATCCGAAGTTCGACAGCGCCTGTTCAACGTTTACGAATACGTCCGCGACGAAGACGCCGAACTCTACACCGAGATCGACCAGTGGCTTCGCGAATCGGTCGATGTCCCGGCTGGAAGCGTCGGCGAAGCCGTCAAATCCCGGCTGCGAGAGATCAAACGCGGCAACAAAATGCGCGACCACCGGGGCGTGGATGACCCAACCGATGCCTTTCACGATGACTGTGAGGGCTGTCCGAACTACGGTGTCGCGTGCCCGATGGTCAAAGGCTATCGCGGAACGCAAACGATCAAGCGTATCCTCGAGACGGCTCGCACGGACGAACAGGTCGTCGAGCAGTTATCGGACCTCGCAATCGAAGAGGACTGCCACATCGTCCTCGACGAACTCAACGAATACGAGGACTCACACGCGAATTTCCTGAAAACGGGCTACGAACTGAATGCTCGAGCGAATCGCGTCGTCTCTGGGCCGGTCAGTCCCACTGGAGCAGACGCCGAGGGCGTCGAAGCCGAGTTTTCCGAATCGGACTCATTACCACCAGATGCAGAAGAGACGGTTGAATCGACGATCGAGGCCGTGCTGAGCGACGAGGAGGACGAAGACGAATGATCGGCTCTCGAGCACACCCCTTGGCACTCAACATCGACGGTGAGACTGCATGGTAGACCTGCAATCGGCGGCGATCGGCGGCGTTGTCTTCCTCGTACTCCTTTTCGGGCTCTATTTCGTCGTCATGAAGACCACGTCACTGGGCGATGACGAACGCGATAGCGAGGATACCGAGGAACGCCTCGAGATGACCAACAGAGAGCGCCACAGACGCGTTGGCTTCCGACATCGGGTGACGAGACAGACACCGATGACGCAGGCGTTCATGGGCGCGATTCTCGTCTTCCTCGTCTACCTGGGTATTGCGTCCTACCAGATTGCAGCCACTGGCCGACCGACCGAAGCCGCCTACGCAGGCTACCTCGAGCAAGCGGTGTTCGGCATGGTCTGTGTGGGTGGCGGCGTCTGGTTCAAGGCCAAACAGGACCGCAAAGCCGGCGAACTCCAGATCATGAAAGAGCAAGACGAGGGTAACTCTCGTCAAACGATCACATTCGACCGTCGGCTGACTCGAGAAACTGGCGATGGGGCACGAATCGTCGCGGAACTCAAGGGCCGACAGGTGTTCGGACTGTTCTGGCGACCTCGATTAATCGCGGACGACCCAAAGCGACGGGATTCTGATTACCGGCTACCGGACGATATCGTGACCTACGAGGTTCCAAACGATGATTCGGCAGTCTGGGATGAAGTCACTGGCGAGGTGACGATCCGCGCAAAGAAGGTCGACGAAGTCAACAACCCCAATCGACCGGTGGACTACGAGATTGTCCCCTCGGAGCGCAAGAGTAAATCCGAGATACAGGATCTCAAGAACGACGTCAACGAACTCGAGGAAGAACTCAAAGGCGAAAAGATCACGAACGCAATCCTCTCGGAGAATCTAAGCGAGGTCGAGGAGATCCTGACGAACGAGGAATACAACGCCCTCAAGCGAGTGACGGAATCTCGAGAGGCGCTGCGACAGGACGAACCGCGTCATCAGTATCGCGACGATCGAGACGACAGCGACCGTCGTGGCCGACCACGAGCCGCGTCTAGCGACTAACTTAATCCAACCAATCCAATGAGCAAACCGACACCACACCGAGTAGCGACGCGATTGTTCACCCTGTTCCTCTGTCTGTTGCTCGTCGGGACCGTCCTTGCTGCAACACCAGTGGCCGCAGACGGGCCGTCCCTCGAGACGGACTCTCTGTCACAATCGCCGTCAGTGGCGATGTTGATGCAGACTGACGATCCAGACGACAACGAGACGAGCGACAGTGAGAACGAGTCAGACGATACCGAAACGAACGAAAGCGAGGACTCAGACGCGCCAACACAGGCTGAGAGCGTCCGAATCGACGCCGAAACCTACGATGAGGACTTCCTTGACGTCGAGACTGAGGCCTCGGACGAAGTGTACAACACGTCAGGGCCGTTCGCGACGTTCAGCGTCTCCGAGCCCGTTGACACCGTTCGAATCGATCAATCACAGGCTGATGCCGAAGTGATCGGTGACGGCCACATGATCCGTGTCGAGTACGACGACGATGCCGCAGGCGAGGACGCTTCGCTCTACAGTGCCGAACTGTTCTTCGAAGACGGCTCGGACCATACGATCGACCTCTTCGCCTCAGATACCGACGTATCCGTTGAGGCGGCGGAGTACGAAGCGTATAGCAATTTCATCGATTACACGGTTGAACAGGCCGAGGCCGAAGGCTACGAGGAATCACCCGAGGGCGCTATCGACTACGTTCAGGACACGGAAGAGCGAGCAGAGTTGTTCGACTCGCTGTTCACCGAACACGTCCTGATGTTCCTTACGTTGCTTTTCACCGCGGCACAGAACTTCGTGACGTGGGTCGTCGCCCTCACGATCATCGCCGGCATTGCCTACTACTTCGAGCGCAAGCATGGCTGGATTCTCCGCCTGCAACAGCGCGTCGAATCGCGTGGCGAGATCATGCGTGAAGTGATTCGACAGGATTACGAGAAACGCCGGAATGCAGCGGCGAAACACTCACTCCAGAACGTCGACGAAATCGGGACGAACGCCGCCCGATACTGGCGCGAAGTCGATATTGAAACGGTCGACAACATGGTCCAGGCCGTCTGCAAAGGCATCGTTAAAACGAACCGAGACGGCGAGATCGAGTACGACGATGACGGCAACGTGGTCTTTGCCCATCACGGCGTGGACGACCTGAAAGAGATCGACCCGCTCACCGTCGAGCAGTTGCGAAGCGAGACGTGGCTCTCACCACTGATTCTCGAGGGCCGACTGGCCCCAACGACGGCCCTCTCAAACATCGAATCCGCTCTGTTGGTAGCCGAGAAAGAGTACAACCGCGGCAACGAAGTTCGTGAAGCCCGCCGGACGATCGAAGAGTTGAACGCCAGACTCTCCGGGAAACGGCAGTACGAACACGCTGAAACGTCGTCAAACGCAGCCCGCCCAGAACAGCGTTCAGGGCCAACCGGACACGCCGCTGGAGGTGACTAACCATGCGATCACGATTCTCCATCCTCGATCGAGCAGATCCAGAGACGACAACCGACGGCTCGGCGTCGTTGCTCACCCGACTCTCGAACCGCCTCTTCGGCGATCCACGGAAGGCACCGCGACGCCTCGCAACGCTCGTCGTGTTCGTTCTCTTCGGCATCATTGCACTGGGCTTTTGGCTCATCCTCAACGCTCGAGTCGATACCTCGGGCTCGTCCGAACCGGTCATGGGGCCACTGCTCCAGGTGCTCACCAGCGTCTGGACGATCCCAGTCCTTGCAGCGTGGTTCACCCGACGCTGGGTGTTCTTCAAACGCGGGCGCTACGCTCGCATTTCAGCGAGCGTGACTGGCTGGACCGAGGAGACGATCAAACATCTTCGCGAAGAGGTGCAGACGACCGATGGCTGTACGCGCGTCATCTCTTCAACCGAGGACACGCAAGCCGAGATTGCAGACCGAATCGATGCGGCACTCGAGGGCGACTACGATGATGACACGGTCGATTTCTGGGAGGAAGTCTGCCACGCCGATGACTTCGATCTTGGCCACGACGATTTCGTCGACGACGCCGACGAAGAGACCGACCGCCTGTTCGAACTAACTGAACGTCACGGTACTCTCGTCGACGAGTACGGCCGCAAAACAGATCGGATTGACGCGCTCCTCGATGACGCACTCGAGGGGGAGATCGACCCCGCGAAGATTCTCGACGCGGACAGTGACGCGGCGTCGATGGTCGATCTGATGGACGACGACTCGCAAGCGGCAGTGAACGAAGCCGAGGCCTTACTCGAGGAGTGCAAGCAAATCGAGCAGGAACTCGACGCAATTCGTGCCGAACTTGACGAGCTTGCGGGCTCGCCAGACGACCGTTGTACCGATGCAGCGACGCTTCGCGAGAACGTCCAGACGGGATATCGTGCGGCCATCGATCTCTCTGACGCCGTCCACGAGGTGATGGCTGACCCCAAATTCGAGTTCGACTACAGCTCCGACCAACACGAATCTGACCCTGCAAACACACGCGAAGACCGGGAAATCCCATGGCGAGTGCGCTTCCACGAGGAGATCAAGCACCTGTATCTGGACCTCCAGAGTGGGTTCCGAACGGGCGATGCAGCGCTCAAGTTCGGCGTGCCAGCAGGCATCACGTTCGTCCTGCAGGTGTTCGCCGTCGGACTCTGGACACACCCACTGGTCTACCTGCTGTTCATGGCGACGAGTTCTATTATCGGACTGAGTTGGTTCTGGTTCGTCAAGCGCCGCCGTCAACGCCGCCTCAAGAGCTATCGGGCTGATACCAGTCGCTCACACTGGGTTGACTGTGCAGGTCAGTTCAAGCGCGTCGAGACGGCTGACGTGACTGCTTACATTGGATTCATCGCCGGCCGTCGCTACGCGTCGTACAATCGCGACGAGTTCGTTCGCAAAACCTCGAGAACGATGTTCCAACATGTCTCCGATGAGTGTGTCGCACCGTCCGACCTGGAGCACTACGCCCGTGCGCTGGCGCAAATGAAGCCGAATCTGCAGGGCTACCGAGACAACATCCTCGAGCCCGAAATTGAGCGCGACCTCGAAGAGACCGTTCGGGGCTCCGAGGACGACTTAATTGCGAAAGCGGAACTCGCGTGGTCGGTGATCGAGCAGCCAACGTCGTCTCGAATCGAGAAACGCCTCGGGAACGACCCCGAGATTGTTCGCGAGGAATACCGCTATCTTGTCGAGGAAGCCCACGTTCTCGACGAGCGCGACGTCGAGTTCGTCGACGCGTCGGGCGAGGTTCAAAAGATCACGCTCGTCTTCCCCGCGGACAAGAACCGACTGCCCGATATGTCGGAGCGTCACTCGCAGTTCTCTGATCGATTCTCTGATCGGAAGGGCGACCCAGTGTACGAACTCCCCGAGGTTGACCCTCGAGACAGTCTGACCGGGTTCGTGCCGACAGAGCGTGCTGCAGCATTGTTCGACGGTGCTGATCCAGCGGAAGTCGCAGAGGGAGGTGCGTGATCGATGGTCGATCACAACACAACCGCTGAGGAAGACACAAAGACAGGACCGGCCGACGAACGCTGGTCGCTGGGTGACGTGGCGCTGACGGGGCTCCTGTTCGGAATGGGGGCCGCCTTAACGCCGGTTGTTGCGTATATCGAGGGCGGGGTCACAGGCGCAATCCTCGTGTTGGCCCCGCTAACGGTCGTCTTCGCCTACGAATCTGGGATTGTTCCACAGTTGAAGTGGGAGATTTCGAGGCGGATTCGAGGTGAATAGCATGTTCAGAAGCCGACTCGAGCGGTTCAAGACCGCGTGTGAGTCCTCGGACGCATACGTGTCGTATTGGCTGTTCGGCGCTGTGTCAGTCCTGCTGATCGTTGCCGCTGTGAGTAACGCCGTCGGTGGCTGGCGACTACACGGGGATCTCGGCTGGTATTTCTGGATACCTACGATCACTCCGCTTCGGTTTCCCCCGCTCCGGTATCAACTTACGACGGCAGCGGCACAGACCGTCGCTCTCGGGTTGTTCACACTCTGGGCCACGCCGTCTAAGCACCGCACCGAACTGCTCGCCGAAGGCGTTCACCCTGATTTGAGAGGTGACCAAGACGATGTCAACTGACGACGATAAGAAAACACAGACCGAACTCGCTCGCTACGACGCGATCCAGGCCAGTGACTCGACGAATATCGAGACCGCACTCGGCAACCTCCAGAAGAAAGGCCTCGAGAAAAGCAAGCGCCGGTCGCAAGCCCAACACGAAGCGCTCATCCGGAATCTGCTCACCGAAGCGCGTCGAGCACTCGCTGGCGAAGGCGACTATCACGCCGATGATCTACTGTTGGCACTACACTGGCTCATCAAACGGGACTCGAGTCTTCCAGAGGTGTTGAACCCCGACTACGACGATCTCGAGAACCAGGCCAAATCGAGATTCCATAGTCATGACCGTATCCGATCACGCGGCGGGTCACCCCCGAGCGCAGAGAAAGAACTCGAGACGCTAACGAAGATTTCGAAGCAACTGGGCTACCTCAATTCGATCGTCGACACGAGTCGGTATGCACCAGTCCGCTTCGCCCCGATCGACGAACCCGGTGCTCGGACCACTGTTGAGGAACCAACGCCTGTAGGCCGGCTCCGTATCGCGAAGGACTCGGCTGTCGATCTCGAGGATCGCGTTGTCGAAATTCCACACCAGTCGTGTGACCATATCGGGGCTATCGCCCTTCCCCGCCGCGGGAAGGACTCGACGCTTGTCTCCCTCGGGAAGAATTTGCAGAGTGAGCACGGCTACTCCTACATTTCGATCATGGACGACGGTCGGATGGAAACGCCGATGATCGGCATTCCGAACGACGAGAAAGTGATTCAGGATAATCTCGAGCGGATGGGCCAAGGCCCCGATGCAATGCCGGCGGACGTGTTCGTTCCGTCGATGGGCGAGGTTCCAGACCTGCTCCCCTCGAATTTCGAGTTGTTCACGATCGGCATCGACACCCTCACGCCCCATCTTATCCTGCGACTGGCCGGCGTCACTAAGTCCGACGAGACCGTCGAAGCCCGAATCAAGAAGGCGCTCGACGAAACGCTTGTGAACAGCGGATCGGTCTCTGAGTTAGTATCGCGGCTACAGGTTTATGCCCGTGAGATGGAAGCGACGATCGAGTGGACCGAAATCGAGGAAAAACGGGCTGGTGAATCGGCGACGACCACCTACACGGCTCATTACCAAATGGACGCCGAAAGCGCTCTCGAAAAGGCAGCCCAGCGCGTCGCCCAACTCGCCGCAGAAGGCCTGATCACGTCGCCATCGGCGGCGACGAACATCGATATGAACGAGATCATCGCCGATCAGGACCGGGCGGCGGTGCTCTGCTGTAACTTTCTGGGCTCCGGACTCGAGCCGTTGAAGTACGTCATCATGGACTTGTGGCTGCGATTGATCTACAAGGCGCGAGACGAGAATCCCCGGTTACCTCGCGTTTGTATAGAGATCCGTGAATTGAAGAACATCGCACCGTCAAAAATGGCCGACGTACGGTACAAATCGGATATCAAAACGCTGCGTCAGACCATCTTTTTCTTGACGACGCAGGGTGGCTCGAGGCGGATTCTCTTACTCGGCAGTACGCAGAAATGGAACGACGTGTACAAGCCGGTCAGATCGAACATCGCCATCAAGTTCTTGCTCCAACTCGGCGAGGACGAAATCGACACACTGGACAAGACCCACCATTTCTCGTGGGAACAGCAACGACAGCTCTCCGAGTTCGATATCGGCTGGGGGATGATCATCTCCGAGGGGAAACCCGACTACCCCGTCGAACTCCGTGGCGCACCCTGTGGACTCGGTCTCGGTGACCGTCACTGGCGTGACCGCTACGGAGTCGCGTGGGGTGCACGCGTTCGCGAGCACGATACCGATTCGTGGCGTGGCGACGAAGACCTCGAGTGGTGGGTCAACGTCGTCGACTGTCGCGTGCACGACTTCGACACTGACGGCACGCCGGAGATCGGCCAGTGGTTCCTCTTACCCGAGGATCTAGAAGACGTCGACGTATCGATCGGCGACGGTGCGCCGGTTCCGGGCCGATTCATGGAGACGCCGGCCGACGAGCGCCGCGAGTGGGTTGACGCGGCACTCGAGGAGCGTCGAGAACACGAGATACCGAACGACCTACTCTTGCAGCCCAGTGGCCACCAGAACAAGCAACGCAGTGTCTCGCTGTCTGTCGACGATGTGGAGTCGAATATCGGCGATATTGCGGAAGATTACAACGTTCCCGAACCGCTGCACTCGTGGCTCGAGGCCAAAGACCAAAAGCGCGAGAAACTGCTCGAAGCGCTCGAAGTGCTTACCGAACACGATGACTTGACGACGATCAGCGACGTAGCCGACCATCTCTCCTACAGTGGGTCGACGCTGCGGAACTACTGGTCGGCAGACGACGGTCTTGGCGAGTGCTGGTCGAAGAAAGGGAAACGGTACATCCCGACGCCGATCGGCAAGCAAGCGGCGTCACTCGACTGGGACGATATCGAGGACGAACTCGAGAAATTGTAGGCAAATGTCCAGCAGATTGCTTAGAAGCGGGAAGCCACCGCCAGAACCAGATCCGTCAGTAAAATCGTCTTACAATCACACCACAACCTAACCCAATCAAATGAAATCAAACAGTAGCAACTCCGAGGCAGACGTACAAGCCGAGAATAACGATCACCTCAATTCCGTAGTAGATATGATGAGGTTCGAACCCGTTCATATGGGTTCAATAGAAACGGCGTATAAGTCCACAGCACCAGAATCGCCGACACCCATCGGTCGTAAACCAGTCTCGAACGACTACGTTGTCGGCGACGATGTTGGGATCACAATTCCACACGAACACTGCAGCCACATCCTCGCAACAGGGCTTCCCCAGCGCGGAAAAGATTCGTTCCTGGCGTCGGTCGGCAAGAACCTGAAAGACGAGCACGGGTATAGCTACGTCTCGGTTCACGACGATGGTCGAATGGAGACGCCACTGCTGGCCACACCAAGCGATGATCCGTCAGTCAAAGAATCGCTTGAGAAATTCGAACAGACACCAGAAGGAATGCCGACAAAGGTGTTTGTTCCAGCAACCAACGATCTCCCTGATCATCTCCCATCGAATTTCACCCAATTCACGATCGGGGTTGATACACTCACGCCCCAACTAATCCTCCGCATTGCAGGTGTCACAGGGACGAATAGCCTGGTTGAAAATCGAGTCAAGAAAGCACTCGATGAAACGCTGTCGAATGGTGGCCCCATCTCGGATCTGGTCTCCCGGCTACAGGAGTCTGCTACGGAGATGGAACTGACCATCGAACAGAGTGAAATAGAGGAAGATCGGGAGCACAACGATTCGACAGCCACATACGCTGTTTCCCACGAGATAGATGCTGAATCCGCGCTTGAGATAGCCGCCGATCGAATCGCCCAACTCGCTTCGGACGACGTACTCGCGTCGCCAACAGCGTCGACGAACATCGATATGGAAACGGTCATCGAGAATCGAGAGCAGGGGGCAGCCCTTTGCTGTAGTTTCCTCCGCGAAGACCAAGCGGGGCTGAAATACACGCTCATGGATCTGTGGCTGCGCCTCATCTACAGGGCACGCGACGAAAACCCTCGCCTCCCGAGGGTGTGTCTCGAGGCACGTGGACTCGAGGAGCTTGCACCAGCACAGCTACAACACACTCAGTACCCCGACCGAGTTAAGAGCCTCAGAAAAGCAGTACAACAGATTGCGGTACAGGGCGGTTCGCGCCGGATTTTGCTACTTGGGAGTGCTAATTCACTGTCCAGAGTACATCACCCGGTTCGGTCGAATATGCCGACACAATTCGTCGTACAAGCCAGCCGTGAAACGATCGATGCACTTGACAGAACCCACCAGCTATCGAGTGCACAAAAAGAGGCGCTGGAAACGTTCGAAACGGGGGTCGGGATGCTGATCGCAGATGGGTGCCTGCAGTGGCCGATAGAGTTCCGTCCCGCACCCTGCGGTGTTGGATCTGCCGATAAACACTGGCGCGACCGATACGGGCGGGCATGGGGCGCTCGTGTGCGACGTGATCCGACGGATGCACTCGAGGCGGACTGGTGGGTATCGCTACCGGACGCGACTGTTCACGACGACGGTGCGCCCGAAGTCGGGGACTGGTATCTGTGTTCACAGGATTTCCCGGCTGAAATCGAATCGATGGATGTGAATTGCGAGCACGTTGATGCCGCTCTCGAGAATCGGCGGCCAGACGGTGTTCAAACGGATCTGTCGCTCATACCGACGACCGAACGGGAGTAATCATGCCGATAACCTACACCGAAGACAACATCGAAGAGACGTATCACACGCTCGTCCGCGACGAATTCGAAGGAATCGTTCGCGAGGTGAACAGCCACTATCCCGCGAAGCGGTCGGTCAGACTCGATTGGGAGGAGATCAACGACTACGACACGACAGTCGCCGACACGCTCCTCTCGAGTCCACAAGTCGCCCGTGGGAAGATCACCGGTGCACTCACAGCGTGGGACACCGTCGACATGCCCGAATCGATCGTTCGCGTGCACAACATCCCCGAAGAGTACCATTTCCGCGTTGGGAAGCAACGAACTGCCCATCTCGGCGGCCTCGTGACGATCGAAGGCCAGATCGTCGAGATGGAGGGCGTAAAGCCATTCGCTCGAGAGGCTGCATTATCTTGCCATCAGTGCGGGACGGTCAACTACGTCCCACAATCCTACGGGAAAATGCTCGAACCCGCAGAGTGCATGGGCTGTGAGAGATCGTCGGGGCCGTTTCTGTTCAAACGCGAGCGCTCGGACCTGATTGACTACCGGAAAATCGTTTTGCAGCGAGCAGAGACAAATCTCGACGACGACCCGCCAATACTCATCGTCTATCTTACGCAAGACCTCGTCGACCGCGTCGGACCGGGAGATCACGTCTCTCTCGTCGGCTACTACGATACCGGTCGGATTCAAAAGCAATCGATCCTCGAGACCTATCTCGAAACGTGGGATATCGAGTCTCACCAGGAAGGCGTATTGGCCGATCAACTCTCACCGGACGAACTCGGTGAGCGAATCTACGAAGAGGTTGAGGAACTGCAAAACGATGACCCGTCGTCGTTCGGAGCCGATCGAGAGACTGTTCTCGACCGCCTGGAAGCCGATGGGATTCGACGACAGGAAGCCGACTCCCAACTCGAGGCGATGCTCGAGGAAAACGAAATCAGCAAGGTCGGCGGGGACAACCTAATGACGACCTAACGTTGTCCGGACAAGACGGTTTTGTCCACTCCTAACTGGACACCGTCTCGAGTGTTGTCCAACGCGTCGGAAATCGGAGTGGACAAACACCTCGGTTCTCGAGACAGCCGAAAACAGCCGATTCACCGGCAATTCTGATTGCACAAACCTCGCTGTCCAGTTGTCCGCGGACACGCGCTCCTGTACGCGGGTACAACGTATCGTCCTCGCGGCTAGGTAATAGTCCGAGCAGTCAGACCGACGCCGTGGTGTCCGGTGGAGTGTCTGGACATGTCCATCGGGGAGTACCATCACGAAGAGCCACGACAGACGGTGAGTACAGAAACCTATTCCAGATAGAGATCACAGATACGCGCGTCAGATACAGTATCCAGATACTGGATATGGATACAGACGTGCCCGACCGATTACTCGCCTTCTTTGTGTCGCTGCACTCGAGCAACGTTCTCTGGGTACGCTCGATCACTGTCGAACAGTGGGTCGTCGGGAAACATCCCCTCGCCCTCGGGGACCGTGACGGTCGGCCACTCGGTATGCTCGAGCGTCGTCTCGACGGCGTCGCGCCACTCGGCATAGAATCCATCGCGAGTACGCTGTCGCAGGTCTGTCACCACGGGTTCGATCTCCTCGAGTCGGGAGTTCCACGCCCCAATCCAGGCTTCGAGGTCGTCAACGTGCTCGGGAAACCCGGCTTCGTCGACGTGCTCGCGGATCACTGCCCGAAGCTCCGCACGCCACTCTCGAAGCGCGAGTTCGTTCTTGTCCTCGAGTCCAGGGTCTCGGTATGGTTCGACGGCGTCACGAACGATCTGCTTGTACAGTGCGGGGATTTGCTCGAGTGTATTCAGTTCACATGCCCCCGCTCCTTTGCGTTCTTCCCACTCACTGACGAGCGTGTCGTAGGCCTTCCCGCCCGTACCAGTGTACTCACTCTCGCTGATCGGCTTTCGCGGAAGGCCGAACCTCTCGACCTGATCTTGTGTGACAGCGACCTGTTCGATACAGACGCGTTGGGTGAGATCACCGCGTTCATCCAACCAAGCTACCTTACCCGCCATCGCACTGGCCATGCCGTCACCAATCACATCGAAATCAGACAGATAAAGGACGACAGCCGGCTTTCCGGCTGCTTCGACGCGCTGGACGAACTCACTCGCAATCGTGAGCGACAGGTCGCCCTCGCCCTCGACGATGACGTTCACGCCTAACTCGCGAGCGAGTGCGTGAATGTAATCGGGAAGGCCTTTCTCACACCAGATTTCGACGTGGAACGGTGCCTGCGAGGTCGCGTCAAATTCGATCTGCTCGATCGCCTCGTCAATCACCTGGTCGGCGAGATAGTCCGCGAACTCATCGGGCTCGTCGAACTCGAGTTCCGCACACGCACCCTCACGTGGCAATGACGGCAGTGAGACGCCCGTCGGCGTCGATAAATCGGATACGTCAGCCTGTGCTCGGTGATCACCGTATTTCGTGACGAGGAGTTGACTGTGCTTGTTGTCGTGGATTCCATCCAACGGGATATAGCCCAGAATCCGAGCGAGCGTGGCCGCTTCCTCGAGATAGTCATAGCACTTGTCCGTGTTCGCGTATTCGTCCCACGAACAGTTCGTCGGCGGTCGAACCGGCCCCTCGAGTTGCTCGAGTTCGTCTGGGTCGTACGCGACGGGGAGTTGATCGATGTTCAGGGTCGTTCCTTCGTCGGTCGACATGACGATATAGTAGTGGACCCCGCGGACGTGGATGCTCTGCTGGTCACGCCCAGCGACGGCCTGTTCCCAGAGATCGGCAAACCACTCGGCTTTCGCGTGGTCGCCGTTGGTCCCCTTGAACATCGGGTCGCGCCGCCGACTCTGGATCAACAGGTCGTCGACGTCCACGCCGTACTCTCGAGCCTGCTGTTTGATCTGCTCGCGTAAGGACGGACGGGACGCCTCGGTGTCCTCTGTGTCCGACCGTCCACTGTCCCCGGTCATACTCGAGTCGAGACGCGAAACGACCAAAAGGCGACCGTACGCCAAGCGTTTCGGCGTTTCAATCCCGATCGGGTTGGCGTCCAAAACGGCTAGATATTATTAACGTAATGTTCACATATGGCACGCAGCAGACACTCCGATATAGACAGTCGTGTTGCCACAACGTGGGCTGGTCCGTCGTGACCGAGCTTACCTGCAGTGGCTGTGACGACGTGTTTGAAACAAATCCGAACTACCTCGAGCGAACCGGGGTCTGTCCGGACTGCTTCGAGTTTCCGGACGTGTACCACGACGAACTGCCGCCCGACGACTACAGCGTCTATCTCGTCGCGTCAACGTCCGCTGGAATGCACGGTGCGTACTACCGCGTGGCCGCGAAAACCGTGCAAGACGCTCGTTTTTTCGCGCGTGCGTACGCCGTACTCGAGGATACGACCAACAACACCCGCGACTCGCTCGCTACGATCGAATTTGACGGCGAGCGCGTTGTCGACAATCGCGTTGGTGCGGGCGTGACGATCGTCCGGGCGCTGGAACTCCCAACCGCCGAACGGCACGACGGCTACACAGTGACGAAGATTGGAACGCGCAACGGCGACGACTACGAGAAACAACTCGACTACGGCCCAGCGACGATGGACAAACTTCCCGACCCAGACATGCAGTATAAGGACGTACTCGTACACACGACCGAAGAACAGATCGATCACAAACTCGAGGAGAACGTCCCCGACGGCCACCAGTGTTACTGGACCGTCAACGGGACACCCCAACAAACCCGTGTTCTGCAGCGGATTTGGTTCGAGGTCGACGGCCGGATCGTCGCCGCCGGAGAGATTCGAAGCGTCGAAACAGGTCGAATCTGGTTCACGCCGCTCTGGGAGGTGGACCTCGAGCCACCGCGGGAGCCGCCGAATCAGGGCTTTACGTACGTCGACGAGATCGAGACCGACCAGCGAACACCAGCGGGGCAGACGCCATGAGCGATTCATACCCGGAGTTCGCATTTCGCGTCGACGAAGACACCGAGTCCTGGGCGCTGTACCGACAGACCGAGACTCAAGAGCGCCCCGTCGCTGTCCGGACGCGCGACCGACCGTTTTGGTTCGGTCAGGACCGCGAGGACGGCAACGGGACTCGAGAGCCGGTCAGTGACGATTTTCTCGACGCTGTGGCAGCGCTGTTCCTTCGTGGACCTGCAGGCCGTGACTGGACGCTCGAACCGATTTTCGACGCCCTCGAGTGGTACGAATCGGAGTGCATCGACGATCTTCGGGAACTGCGAACCGAGACAATGGCGTCCCGTCGTCCAGGCGCGGATGGACGCTCGATGCCGAGTGAGGCGTGGGATCTGGTTACGGCGGCCCGGTCGCATTTTACGCTCACCGAGTCGCGGGCGTTCAAAGCCGCCGACCCAGATACGAACGACCACGACCGCGGCGACCACCCGGATGACGCCTCATTAGCGGAGTTCTCGTCGGTCGAGTAACCCGCTTCAACCGACGTCTACTCTGGATAATATACGTAATGCCGACAATTTCAACTCGCTGGACTCGAGTTAGCGACTATGCCTGCTAAGGGATTATATCACCCTCGTAACGCCGAAGACACTCTCGCCATTTCAATCGCAGAAGAAGATCGGGAACCTGGTAAGAACGTCTATTTTACGGATCAGTCTCAGTACTTCACAAAGCAACTTGACTACGCCGAGTTGTTCGTGAGACCCTCCGTTAAATAGTAAGTAACTAGGAAGGGTGTCTGCTTGCAGAAGGTGTGCCTAATACCCTGCAAGCAGACAGTTCGATCCACGAAGACCAGGTTCTTAACTTCCTCGTCAATTGGAGTGGTTTGCATAAGTTCTGAACGCACCTAGTGTAGCTTCAAGTCTCGATTTAGGAGTTACCGTAAATATTACTGTAAAACTTCTTCGTCTACCTTGTCTACTCGTTCAGCGAGAAGCTGAACAAGCTCTCGTATTGTGATTCCGTCCTCTTGTACGAGCCTTCACACCCATGCAGACGCTCAAAATCCGTGCCAGTCTCATCCGGGATATCGATCCGCACCGAGTCACCCTCCTTGAAACGTTTCATCGAACCTTCGCTTCAAGCGGATTCTCCGGTTTCTCCACACGCTCACTAATTAACTCGCGGTGCTCCTCATCAAACCCATACAGTTCATACACTGCCTTGTTCAATTCTTCCTCCAATTCTTTTGCACTCTTAGTATCATCCAACGTCTCTTCCGCGCTCTCGAATGCATCGATAACAGCAAGCAGATCATCCTCTGACGACGGAGCGTCAAACGACTCAAGCTCTCCTCCAGACTCCACATCAAAAACTCTCAACAGTTTTGCAAACGCCTCAGCAGCGTTCTCACTCACAAACTCGATTTTATCCTGGACGTTCAGACGCACCGTCGTTCCATCTATATTGGGTGACACGTCAGCATCTTCACCAGCAAAATCCATCGAATCAATATACCCAGCAAACGATAACGACGACCTATCCACGTCCTCACGTTCGAACACCAACTCGGGCGACTCAATCAGTTCACCAGCCTTTTGGTATTGTCTCGACAACTGCTTCAACTCCGACGCTTTACCGGTTACAGACTCCACAAGCGACTTGTCCGCCTTATCAGGTTCAGGTATCGGGATCTCTTCGAGATAGCTTGTCACATACCGAAGATAGTCATTCCCGTATTGCGGTGCTGTCCGACGCATATAGAATTGCACGGCATCACTGTTAAGCACCCCAACAAGATACTCTTCAGGCAGTTCATCAGCAAACATCACATACGTGCTGTTGAGCGCATAGAATTCCACGTCTGAATCGTAGAAGAAGTTGTTGTAATAGCAGATGTCCGGGGTAATGACCTTATCACGATCGAATAAACCAGGCCGATGTCGTGCAAGCTGGAACCACTTTTTCCCTTCTTTCACACAATACCGCGACTCCAATTCCTCCCGGTTGTCCTCCAGATACTGTTTCGCACCCGGAGTTTCGTCAAGGTCAGCGTCCGGCGTCATGTACAGAATATACTTGTTCTGTGCGGGCGTGTACCACCGAGTCGCGTCCCGGCCACCTAATGTTGGGAATACCACTGAATCCTCGATCCCGTATTCCTCAATTGTTTCCTCGTCAATCAGGAAAACGTCATTCGAGCCGGTTTGAATCCCGTTCTTTGCAATCGCCTCATCATACTCCCCGAAGTCACGCCCACCGGCCTCCATCGAATTTATCACGTCATACTCGTCTCGGGGAATGAACTGCCACTCGTCCGCTTCCAGTAGTGTGGTGGCCTTCATAGGATACACTTTTAAAGGTGGTCGAGCCACATCAACGCCAGGCGCTAGCTCCTCTATGTGCTCCATCAACACGTCCTCACCTGGCGGTGTCGATCCAGGTGTCTCCGGCATGCTCGCTCGAATCAACTCAGCGATTTTCCCACCTTCTTCCTCCCGTTCACGTGCGTCAGAGCCGTTACCGTTTGAGCCATTCAGTGCTGTCTGCGTAATCTCAGGAAGTTCCTCAGTGACGCCAGCATACGTGAACGTGTAGTCCTCTACCAGCTCGAAGTCGTCAGACGACCGGAACGGTTCATCCTTGTTGATTCGGTCACCAATAAAAATCATCGGGTAGGACTGAACGCCTTCGAACACGCTCACGTCACCGAAGTTAATGATTTCTCGAATACTGTAGTTCTGAATGAGGAAATCCTGAATTTTCTCACCGTAGCGGTTCTCGGTGAATTTGTTCGACACAATAAACCCGAGCGTACCGTCCTCAGCCAGCCAATCCGCTGCGCGTTCCATGAACAGAATGTAAATATCGTAGTTGTAGTGAGCGGTCTTGTACTCGTCGTACTCGTCACGTGCTGGGCCTTTCTGGATATTTTGAATCCTGACGTACGGCGGATTCCCTACCACGAATCCGTAGTCGTTTCGCGTCTTCACGCTCGACGCCTGCTTGCGTTCTTCGCGATACTGGCGTTGCACTTCGCTACTGTGTAGTGCTGTCAAGCTTTCTTGTGTTTCGACACGCAGACTGTCTGTACGATAGATATGGAACCTGTCGAGCGTATAGCTTGGATCGTCATCTTTGACGTCCTTGTACAGGTCAATCACCTGAAATAGCAGGTTCAACTCGGCAATATGACACGCAAACGGGTTCAGGTCAAGACCGTGAATGCGTTCTTGAACAATTTCGATAGCGTCTCGCGGTGGCACGCCCTTGTTGTCCAGACGTTCAAGCAAGCGGTTTGCCGCCCTTACAAGGAACGTTCCTGATCCGCACGCCGGGTCAATCAGGTCGTATTCCTCTTTCTCGAGTTGTTTATCAACAGTGTACCCGACACTATCGAGAATCAGGTCAACCACGGCAACCGGAGTGTAGAACTCACCAAGCGCTTTGCGCTCTTCAGGCGGAAGGTGCTCCTGATACAAGTGTCCGAGAACGTCCCTGTCAACGCTTTCGAAGTCGTAGTGGTTCAAATGCCAAAGCGTGCGCTGCAACACGTCATCAAGCTCTGAGTCGTCCTGAATCCCCCAATCGAACAATCGACGAGAGTACAGGTAGTCGTAGACTTCACCCAACTCCTCACAGGCGGTCTCGAACAGGTCGATATAGTCTCGATCGACATACCTGGTGTAGTCGTCCCAGAACTCGAAGTAATGATGTACACCGCCATTCGATACCATTTGATTAACAAGCTGTTTGTCCTCAGCAATTCGAATCAGCAGGATTTTGTTCAGTTGAACATAGACGCTCTCCCGACAGAACACCTCCTTGTTCTCATCATCATCGTTCTCCTGACGGTTCGACATCTTCACCCATGTCTCGTAGTCGGAACGAAACTGGCTGTAAATCTCGTATTCGTCTTTCAGTTCCGCGAGTTTGTCCTCCAGTTCAGCAATCTCGGTATCGTCATGGCCGCTCTCCTCGAGGCGCTGGATTTGTTCTGCAAGATCTTCCCGCTCCCGCTCAAACTCCTGGTACCTGCGGTCGAATTCATCAAATGCTGACAGCGTGTACGGGAGAAGGTAGTCTTCGAGGCACAGTCGAAGGGAGTCGATGAGGTTATCGAATCCTTCGTCACTATCAACATCTTGTCGGCTCCCGAGTGTGAAGTCGTTATATCGTTCTGCGTTGGTGACTTCCTCCTTGCGCAGGCGGAACAGGTTCTTGATGGCCTGCTTTTCATCAATAGTAAGTTCGTCGCTGATGGCACCGCCACTCACGCGGTTGCAAATCCCTTCAAACGGGACTTTCGTGACGAGTTGTGCACTTATTCCGTGGTATGTGACAGCGTTCGGATCGCTGCCGTTGCAGCGTTCGTAGACGTGAAACTCGTCAACGTTGGTGCTGATGAAGTACTGCGCGTACGGAGTGTCGGAAGCGTACCGAAAGACCTGTTCGATACCTTCCTCGACGTTCACGTCCCGACGTTTCCCTTCGACGATCACCACAGGATTGCGGTCAGCGTCGAAGAATCTGACATCGTTCCAGTCATCCTCTTGTTCGTAATCTGCTTTGTTCCACCCAAGTGCGTTGACGAACAGGTGGTCTACTAGCCGAGGCATAAGGTCGTGCTCGGCACGATCGCCCTCCTCGATTTCGCTGTAGAGGTCGGTATATTCGTTGATTACGTTTTCAACGAATTCATTTCGTGAACCAACCGTTGGGGAGGGGGATTCAGACATATTGATTGAAGTGATTGATGAGTGGTTGTTGAAGTATCTTCATACTTTCCCTGCCACTCCATACTCCTTACTAACAGTTGACTAAACAAGAAGAAACACCGCTCTCAGACTGGGGTTTGACTGGCCACGTCCGCAAACACACCCGGGTCTCCGTAGAACATATCGTCGTCCTTGTGCACAACATCCGCACGCGCAAGCTCACTATTCACTGATAGCTAGTGTAGCTTCAAGTCTCGATTTAGGAGTTACCGTAAATATTACTGTAAAACTTCTTCGTCTACCTTGTCTACTCGTTCAGCGAGAAGCTGAACAAGCTCTCGTGTTGTGATTTCGCCCTCTTGTACGAGCGTTGTATCAACGGCGTACTTGATTGCTTCAGCGTAGCTGGAGCAATCATGCTGTGCCATGATTCGGGTCAGCTTTGCAGCCAAGCTATCGCTGATTGTGATAGTTGTGTGGCCTTCTGGAGGCATGACCAATCAGTAGTGCCGGTTTGCGGTAAGAGATACAGGAAATAGGTCGTTCACGCTTGAAGCTACACTAGGGCCCACTCAGAACCCCCTCCCCTCTTTGGACGCAGCTTGTCCGCTTTTCGAAAGGATTCAATTGTTGACCTGATCACGGTCAGGGCATACGGCCACTACCTACGGGAGTAGGTCGCGCATTGCATCGAACATCGAGCGAAAGTAGCAGAATTGCCCTTCGGCCATATCGAGGGCGTCTTCGAGTTCCTCAGTGGCCTCAACAGTGCCCGCATAGTGGCCGCCGTTCTCTGCAGCGTCGTGCGAAACATCCATGGTGATTGTGACTGACATGGTACAAATTACATTATAGTATGAGTTTGAATTATTGGCGCTGCCCGAAAACAATGCCCTATCGCTATTCATTACCACTCACAGCCGAATCTTCTTTGCTACCCTAAGTCGGCCCAAACGCCACGGACAGCCGCTCCTCCATATATTCCCGTCGCTGTTTCCGGGCTTCCTCCTCTCCGAGATAGTTCTCGACGACGACCTGTTCGTCGTCGCTCCCCTGTTCGTCCGCGATTGCTTGGACCTGCCTCGAGAGCCGTTGGACCGCCTCGAGATAGGTTCGATACCAGAACCGGCGGCCGTACTGCGGTGTCGGCGTGTCCCCACGCAATCGGATGTCAGCGCGTTCTGCGAGCCGCTTGAATCGGGCGGTAATCGTGTTCGGGTTCACGTGCCCGCTTTCGGAGTGCGAGCTCGGAAAGAGAGAGCCGTCCCAGCCCTCCCGTTCACTGAGTTGTGACCACCGATCGACCAGCGTCTCGAGGCCGTAGTGGACGGTCACCCGTCCCGGCCCATTCTTTCGCTCCCCGAAGACGATATGCGGATCGTCAGCCTGAAAATCGAACTGTCCGTCTTCAGTTAGGGGCCGGAACTGGTCGATCGATAGGGCGGCGATCTCCCCGCGCCGGAGCCCCCAGGCACACGCCCCGATGACGAGGAGGTGTTCGTCGATCGACTCACAAGCGTCGACCAGGGCACGGATGTGGGCGGCCTCGAGCGCCGCCGGGTCACGTTCTTCGGCATCCGGTGTGTCCTCACTCCAGCGGTGTTCATGCGGTGCTCCAAGGGCTGGGTTGTACGCGGCGTCACGGTCGGCGGCTAGCCAGCCGTAGAACAACCGAACGTCTGTGAGGTGTTTGTACTTCGACTCCGAACTCTCGAGGTCAACATCGAAGGTGTCGAACACGGCGCGAACCCGCTGCTTTTCCTCGCGCCGTGGGTCGTCGTCAGCCCGGACTCGAGCGACGATATCGGCGCTGTCGTGCTGGGTGGCATAGGTTCGGACGTATCGGGCCAGACGGGACCGTTTCGACGAGATGGTACTCTCCGCACGGCCTTTCCGTCGAAGGTTGGTCTCGAGGTACAACTCCAGTTCGCGAATGGTGGTTTCGTCGTCGATATCCCAGGGAAAGCCCTCGTCGTCGGTCCGTGACCCATAGCCGACGGTCGCGAGGAATTGGGCCAGCGTGAGATCATGGTGCTCGCGAAGCGCGTAGGCAATCCCGGAGTAGCCAGCGTCGGTGATCTCCTGGTAGGTCGGTCGATCGTCGAGATCGAGGCCGTCCCGGGCGAGGTCCGGTTCGATTTCCGTATTCCAAAGGGACTGCAGTTCCTCGAGCGACTTCCGCGACCAATTGATCTGTTCCTGTTGGCCAGTCATTTGTCAGTAGCCGTGTTCTGTGAACGATCGTTGTCTTTCACCAAAACCATCCGTTTCTCCAGAGCCATATCACCAAGGCCAACATGTAGATTATCAGGACCGCCTCGATAATTAACCCCATCATCGGTAGGTACCGCCCGAGCCGTTGTTGTCGCTGTTCATCGGCTCACCCACTCGAGAAAGCCGCTTGCTCCGTTGTGGGTGCATTCTAAGACCATCATTTTCGTACGTTCTGCTACAACTGACAATCACATAAGAATACCGCTTACCAAGTTGTCTGCATGAGACAACTGGGTTAAGCAATATACAGCCAGGTAGTGGCCAAAATGCAATAAACCCTATGTCGCTATATCAATATTCGGTACCGACTCGCAGAGATTCGGCATGCTCGCAGCTACAAACCACCAACTGATTGATATTCTCTGGCCGTTACAACTGGTCAGCCTCCTCGTGTTCTACGATAATTGTCAAAATTGTATATAGGTAATGGTTAGAAGCGAGGGCCGAAAAGGAGGTGCTTACGGGTTCCACAGCTACTGACTGTTATTTTTCAACTTCGTGGAATTGATTCCGAGACTCGTGTTCCCATGAGCAGGTATTGGTGGAAATCAAACGGCATAACCAGCAACAGACGTAACTTCTCACAAAATGGATTTCGTCGAAAAATATCAGACAGTGTTTGTTCTCGTCGTTATCGGCGGCGGCCTCGCAGTGGGGCAGGTTTCTGGCGTCGCTCCTGTCGCTGACCAACTGATTCTTCCATTTTTGATGGTAATGCTGTTTGCCGCGTTCGCCGGAATTCCACTTTCTCGACTCCGGTCGGCGTTCAAAAATCGTCGTGTGGTCGGGTCAAGTCTTCTGATAAATTTCATCTGGAGTCCGCTGTTGGCGGTGGCACTCGACGCGATATTTCTGCGAGACCACCCTGCCCTGTGGGTCGGACTTATTATGCTGATGGTGACGCCATGTACGGACTGGTATCTCATCTTCACCGACATCGCGGGCGGGGATGTACCGCTGGCAACCTCTATTCTCCCGTACAACCTCGTTCTCCAGTTGATACTACTTCCGCTCTACCTGTACGTCTTCGCGGGCGAACTGGTTACGTTACCGGTGGAGTTGCTGGTCGAAAGTGTCGTTCTCGTGCTCATCGTTCCGCTCGTGCTCGGCGGAATTGCTCGGTGGGGGTTGACTCGTCAGATGGGCCAGCAGTGGTTCAATCGGCAGTTCCTTCCGAAGTTGAGCCCGCTCCAAATCATCTTTTTAAGCCTCGCTATCGGCGCGATGTTCGCCTCGCAAGGTGAGGTGATCCTTGAGAATCCCGGACTGCTAGCACTCCTTGCTGTTCCCGTAATCGTCTTCTATGCGATCAACCTCGGCATCGGGTTTGGCGTCGGGCGAGTGCTCTCGTTTTCCTACAAAGAGATGGTTTGTTTCAACAATACTATCCTCTCACGGAACTCACCGACAGCCCTCGCAATTGCCGTTGTCGCGTTTCCACACGAACCGCTCATCCCGCTGGCATTAGTGATCGGACCGCTCTTAGAACTCCCTCTCCTCGGAGTGATTGCACATATCCATGTAGCAATTAGAGATCGAGAGTGGTGCCCGTTTGACCCTGCTATCCTGTTCAGCAGAGGCTGACAGGCTATTCAACATAACACTATGAGATTCGAGGCCGACTCGAACCGCATTTAGAATGGGCTACAGTTCAGTCAGATTCAGCCGCATGATAGACCGACTTCAACGACGGGCTTCGAAGAGCGAGGTATTTTCAGGTTACAACCTGTAACATAAATCTCTTCGGCAACCTCGCCATCGTCGTCCACAACGGCGACGTGCGAGTCATCCTTATGAAGGTTGATTCCAAGGTAGTACCCTCTGGAGTGGAGCGTGTGTGGACGGTGTTACAACTATGCGATGAGATCCATCCATTTCGTTAGTCAAGGTGGACTGGGCGTAAGTCTAGGGACTTCCAGAAATACTAATTTTTTACTGCCCGTAATTTGGGACAACATATTTAGGGATTAGGGATGTCTAATTTAAGTAATGATGCTAAGCGCTGTGATGGAGGATTACATTAAGGCAATCTACCACCTCCACAAAGAGAACGAGGAGAGAGTCCGGACATCGGAGATCGCTGACGAACTCGACGTGACTGCGCCCACGGTGACAAGTATGCTCGACAAACTAGAAGAGCGGAACCTCATCGAGCGCAAAAAGTACAAAGGCGTCTCGCTGACGGCACATGGAAAGCGGGTAGCCCTTGAAATCATCCGCCATCATCGACTCCTTGAAGCTTATTTAACCGAACATCTCGATTATTCGTGGGCAGAGGTCCACGAGGAAGCGGATCGGCTCGAACACCACATCAGCGACGAGTTTGTCACGAGTATAGCTGCGGCACTTGACGATCCAGAAACCGACCCACACGGCGATCCGATTCCTAATTCGACGCTCGAACTTCCGGATGGCGGACCAGGGATTGCCCTCTCGGAGTTTGAGGAGGATACGATAGTCATTGTTGAACAAGTGAGCGACCGGGATTCGGAAGTCCTCGAATATCTGGCCGACCATGAGATCACTCCCGGAACCGAACTTACAGTCCGTGAGGTTGCACCGTTCGGGATGATCACTGTTCTAGCCGGTGATAATGACCAACCAGTCTCACTCCCACAACACATTGCCCACCACGTGCGTGTCGCCACTGTGGAACCAGCACAGGTGTTTTATTAGGCTCAATCTAATATACCTATAGCAAAACTTTTTATTTAGCCCAATCAAATTTGGCTTGATGAACGCAGATTTCGGCTCGGATGCGATTTGCGGTACCGACGATAGACTCACTGGATCGAGTGCTAACGCGCCTAGCCTGTCCGACACGACTTTTCCTGTTGGTGATGGCTCATGAGGGAATCACCGTACGAGCAGCTTCCTCGGTCGGTATTGTTTCTCGGACCATTCATCGTTCTCGGTGCAGCAATTGCGCTCTTAGCAATCACCTCTCCGCTTGGTGACTTGGAGGCAATTGAAACCGCCACAACAGGTGAGGTGCTTGGGACAATGGTACTGATCGGACTCATTGTCGGAATTATCCCTGTTGTGATTGGGATGCTCTGGTTCCCGTTTATGCGGACACTCGATCACAGTAAACTCCATATTGTGTTAGCACTCTCAGCCGGGGTCCTCGCGTTCGTCGGTGTAGAAATGACGGAAGAAGCAATCGAGTACGCTGCGGCGGCACCGTCGCCAAGTCTTGCAGCAGGGTTAGCTATCGTTGGATTCATCGGGACGCTCCTCCTGATGGTTGGCGTGAGCCGGTGGAGTCTTGCTCGCGCTCAACAGAGCGGAAACCGAGGGCTCGGCGTTGCGTACTTGGTTGCACTCGGGCTTGGCCTGCACAGCCTCGGTGAAGGTATCGCAATCGGGAGTTCCCTATTGCTGGGTGAAGCAGCACTCGCAACGTTATTGATTGTTGGCTTTATCCTCGATAACGTGACAGAAGGGCCGACCGTAGTTGCTGCCGTTGCCCGTGACGCCGAAGCACCACCGCTACTTCATTTTGCAGCTCTCGGCGTGATTGCGGGCGGTCCCGTCGTGCTTGGCGGCTGGATCGCTGCTGTCGCCTTTTCACCGGTTATGGCAGCTGCACTCCTTGCAGTGGGGATTGGTGCAATCGCCCAAGTGATCTGGCAGGTGGTAGACCTCATCAAATTCGACACGCCGCAGGTACTCACCCGCGCAAATATGAGCGGCTTTGTCGGTGGATTCGTCTTCATGTTCCTTCTTGACGAGGTGTTTATCGATATGATTCTCCTGTAACATCCTCCGCACCCTGATGGGCGCGGCTTCCCGTACGGCAGGTGGGATATTTGCAGGTCTACGACACGACCTGCTCTCTCGTGCGAAACATCCCGCTCTCGCGGTCGAATAGGTGTATCGATGACTGTGCAACACAGCCATTACTCCTCTCCTCGCCGTGAGGATCCGGAGTTATCTTTTGTCACGTATTCTCCGATCCGTAACAATCTGCGTTGGCCATCAACTCACACGGTGAGCAGACGTACAAGCCACGTTCCACGCGATTCGACTTCGTGTCGTCGCCACAACGTGACCAGGTTTTCGACGTCTCCCACTCGTTTTCTTGCAGTACCTCAACACCACGTATCTCACCTTTGTACGCGAGATACTGGTAGAACAGTTATCAGGGCGAGATTACGCTCCTCTGAATCTTGTCAGAGGGTCCTGCTGAACGCAGAGAAAGGTCGTTGCACTATCAGTCAGTAGATCTGATCACGAGACAATATAACAGATGTTAGATATAGTGGAAGTTTCGATGAATGCACCAATACTTATTCAGTTTCTTTCTGTTTACGGTACGCATATGGGCGAGAATTCCGAGCGACCGTGGCATATCACACTAACAGATAATCGTATAATGAAATTTCTACTCACGAACAAATACGTTCAACCAACTGTCCATGTAATTATGGTAGGGATTTTCTTTTTAGCTATCTGGGAGGGGCTCACAGGTCCACAAGACCCTGGGTCCAACTTCGGTGCGGTCGCCTTTTTTGAGTTGTGGTGGATACCCGTGATGTTGTTTAGTCTGGTTCTTATCGGGCGCATCTGGTGTTATTTCTGTCCGATGGGTGCGATCGTGCGGTTCACACAACGATTTGGCCTCAAGCGACACTTTCCGATGTTTGCGAATACGAAAACGACGGTACTCGGGATCTCTATTTCCGTCGTGTCAATTACGGCGATTACGTTCATTCTCGCTCGAATGCCGATGTACAATCTTGGAATGGTATTCGATCCACAACTGATTTCGTACTTCTTCTTGATCAGTACCATCCTCGCAGTTGGTGTGAGTTTAGTCTATCAACGACAAGCGTTCTGCCGGTACGTCTGCCCTGCTTCGGGAGTAATGACTGTCACCTCCCGGTTGTCACCATTCGAGTTGCGCCAAGAGGCCGAAACCGGAGTGCAGTGCGCGACGCTTGAATACAAGAGTGAGTACCTGTCTTCAGACCGCCGCTGTGTTTCCTGTATGAACTGTACAACGGAACAGCCTGACGAAGATGTCGGTCTCCGTGCTCGGTGGCCAGGTGCCGCAGCCATACGACAACGAATTCCACTCCCCGACGAAGCGATTCTCATCATCGTACTGTGGGCCGTGTTCCCGATTGACCACGTCCTCTCCGATCACATTGTCACCGTCACGAATGCTGAAGCGTTCATCCCTGGAGATTGGGTTGATATCTATGCTTACTTCGCCAGTCTCCTTCTCGCGTTTGCAGGGTACCTCACAGCGACTGCTGTCGGATCATGGTGGAGTGGAATCGACTGGGAAGAATCGTTCACATGGCTGGCGTACGCCTATCTTCCGTGGGCTGTCCTCTTCATGCTCGGAAATCATGGCATCCCCGGCTTTCTTGAGAGCGGTGGGGCTGCACTGAACGTCTTCTTCACCACGTTCGGAATTCCGATTACTCTGTCTGAGTCCCTCGTCAGTGAGTCAACGATCGCCGTTTGGAATAGCTTCAATGCGACGCTTCTCCCGTGGATCGGTGTCATCTGGGGCCTCGGTATCGTCTGGTTCGCGTTCCGTCGATTCAATTTCTCCAAGCGAACGATTGTACGAAGTCTTCTCCCACATGCGGTCTTACTGGTTGCTACGACGGCATGGGTCGTGGTCGAAGTGTTGTGGTGATATTTATCTGATGAATACTTTGGCGTTCTGTTCACCTCCTGTAGTGAACGGATAGTTTGGTCCAGATAGGGCGTAGGAATGCCATGTGAATCGTTCTATGACTCCCTCTAGTGGCAAGGCCAAACCACTGGTACCTGTTTATCATGGAATCAGACAGTATAAGGAGACGGCTCCAGGCACGAGTTGACCACCTCTTTCCGCTGTCTAATGGCCCGACGACTCCACGTTCCGAGAAGAATAGGAGGAACTAGTCAAAGTATTATTATTAACTCACTTGGAACACACTGATAAAGGAATACTAGAATAAGGGTAATAGATAGCAGATGAATTCATAAGACCTCAACGAGTAGTGTGACTCAATGAGCGAGTCAGTTGAAAGAACCGACGAAGTCCAATTCGATGTTCCTGAAATGGACTGTCCGTCGTGTGCAGGGAAGATCGAAAACGCACTCGACAGTATCGAAGGCATTATTCAGTATGAGACGCGGCCAACGACCGGAAAAGTCGTCGTAACGTATGATACGGCGAGCCTCTCGACTCGTGATCTCGTACGCGCAATCGAACACGCTGGGTACGATGTTGTTGATTCTTCAGTTGAAACCTCGACACCAGGTGCCGAGTCCCAGGGTTCGGAGGCACATGCTCATCATGACGAAATGCCGGGAAGTGTCTGGAAAAGCGAGCGCGCCATCAAAACCTGGATCAGTGGGGGATTTGCCCTCGCAGGCCTCTTCATCGAGTTCCTACTGATCGGCATCAACACTGAAGTCGCCATCATTCTCGGAAGAGATCTCTTCGTTGCTGATATCCTCTTTCTCGCCGCTGTCGGAACCGCAGGCGAGATCATCCTTCGGAACGGGTACTATTCCCTCCGGAATCGGAGCCTCGACATTGACTTGCTGATTTCGATCGCTATCATCGGTGCGCTCGCGGCCAGCCTTGGATTCGGCGCTGGACTGTATTTGGAAGCCGCACTGCTGGCATTCCTGTTTAGTGTGGCCGAACTCTTGGAACGGTACTCGATCGATCGGGCCCGCAACTCGCTTCGAGAGTTGATGGATCTCTCACCCGACGAGGCGACCGTTCGCCGCAACGGCGAAGAGATCTCCCTTCCCGTCGAGGATGTCGAGATTGGTGATGTCGTACTCGTTCGCCCCGGAGAGAAAATCCCGATGGATGGGGTCGTTATCGACGGTGAGAGTGCTGTGAATCAGGCACCGATCACGGGTGAGTCCGTCCCGGTCGATAAAGTCGAAGGTGACGAGGTATACGCCGGGACCATCAACGAATCCGGCTACCTTGAAGTCGAAGTCACGTCTGAGGCGAGCAACAATACCTTGTCCCGGATCATCGAGATGGTCGAGGACGCGCAGGCGGCCAAGACTGAGCGAGAGAAGTTTGTTGATCGGTTCGCATCCTATTACACGCCTGTTGTCGTGGTACTTGCGGTGCTCACCGCAGCTGTTCCACCGCTTCTCATAGATGAGCCAGTGACGGTTGAACTCGCCGCAGGATACGCCCACACCTTCCCGGCGGCGTGGGAGGTCTGGTTCCTCTACGGTCTGACGCTACTAGTCCTCGCCTGTCCGTGCGCGTTCGTCATCTCGACGCCCGTTTCAGTTGTCTCAGGTATCACGAGCGGAGCAAAAAACGGAGTCCTGATCAAAGGTGGAAATTACCTTGAAGCGATGGGCGACGTGGACGCGATCGCCATGGACAAGACCGGGACGCTCACGAAAGGTGAACTCACAGTCACTGATGTGATCCCGTTGAACGGGTATACGGAAGCGGATGTCCTTCGATGTGCTCGCGGGCTCGAAGCCCGGTCCGAGCATCCCATCGGTGAGGCCATCGTCGAGCACGCCGCAGGTCGGGATATCGAGACACCCGAGGTGCAGGAGTTCGAGAGCATTACCGGCAAGGGGGTCGAGGCGGCTGTTCACGAGAAGACCCACTATGCTGGCAAGCCCGGCCTGTTTGAAGAACTTGGCTTCGATCTCAACCACGTTCATGCGGCGACCGATGGTGGCGTCGTAACAACGAAAAGTCGAGAACTATGCGAACGAAATGACTGTCTCGACCTCCTTGATGAGGCGATTCCTGAGCTACAATCCGAGGGGAAGACGGTCGTCTTGATCGGGACCGAGGACGAAATCGAAGGGGTCGTCGCGGTGGCTGACGAAATCCGCCCGGAAGCGAAGGCGACCATCACACGTCTCCACGAGCTCGGCATCCGGGAGATAATCATGCTCACAGGCGATAACGAACGGACTGCCCGGGCAATTGCATCAGAACTCGGCGTTGACAACTATCGCGCTGAACTCCTGCCGGAAGAGAAGGTCAATGCCATCGAGGAACTCGACGACACGTATGACGGGGTTGCAATGGTCGGCGATGGCGTGAACGATGCACCCGCATTGGCGACGGCGTCGGTCGGCATCGCAATGGGCGCGGCTGGAACCGATACCGCATTGGAAACCGCTGATATCGCACTGATGAGTGATGATCTTTCCCGTTTACCGTACCTGTATGACCTCTCGCATAAGGGGAATAGCGTGATCCGGCAGAACATCTGGTCGAGTCTCGTTGCGAAGGGCCTGCTGGCTGCTGGCGTTCCCTTCGGTTTGGTTCCAGTCTGGGCGGCAGTGCTCATCGGTGATGCCGGCATGACTGTGGCCGTCACTGGAAATGCGACGCGGTTGTCCCGGATCGAACCAGATGAGCTTCTCGAAGCCAAAACACCGACATCATGAGTGGAGATACGTCCCGAGTCCGGTCGGTGCTAGTCGGCATCGGTTTGGCTGTCGGAGCAATAGGCGTTGGCCAGCTCGTTGTACTCGTGGCCGCATTAGGGCTTCTTGGAATAGGGATTTCTGTCTACGACAGACCAGCAATTCAACTCGGTGTCAGTACGGTCATGGTGCAAGGCGTTGCGTTTGGCGGAATCGCATTGCTGTATCTCAAATTCAGTCAGAGGGGAATCAGCTTCATACGCGTTCGAATACCGACGCGCCGTGATATCGCGTGGACGATCGGTGGATTCCTCGCCTTGCTGGCAGCCCTGTGGGCGATCACAACGATAATCGAATGGTTCGGTATTGAGTCGGCACAAAACCAGATTATTACGCTAGCAGAGCAAGAGCCCTCAGTGTTCCTCCTCCTCATCGTATTTTCCTTCTTGCTCGTCGGGCCAGGCGAAGAACTCCTCTATCGAGGAGTCATTCAAGGACGCCTCCGAGAGACGTTTTCTGCCCCTCGTGCAGTAGTTCTTGCAAGCGCACTCTTTGCAGCTATTCACGGTCCATCGCTTCAGGGGGACGGAAAATGGGTCTATATCGTCACCGTCTTTGTCCTTGCCCTGATTCTCGGTGGAGTCTACGAATATACCGACAATATCGTCGTCCCAGCCCTCATTCACGGAGCGTATAATGCGACCATCTTCGGTGTAGCATACATTTCAACCACACAAAGCGGGAACGTAGCTGTTGTGGAACCAACTGGAAGCAGCCTGTTCCTTTCCCTTCTTGCTGTCATCAGTGTCATTACACTCTCAGGTTTGGTCAATGTGTCGACAGAGTCGATCAAATCGTTCGTCGCCTCATGTTGTCCACCTCGGTATCACATCGTAAGAACTGGGATTATAATGCTCGGAGGAATACTCCTCGTGATGGGACTTCTATTTGGCGAGATCACGAATAGTAGGTTCGCCTTCAACATAGTGGAGGGGATGGTTCTTGCGAACTGACTCCGCTGAGGCTTCTAGTTGCAGCCTCTGTGGGCGCGAGATACCGCCATTCAGTATCGAGGACGAGACCGAGGCAGTATTTTGTTCGACAGGGTGTCGGGACGTTCATTCGACACTCGGAGGTCCTGAGCCGCAGGATAGTGAGATCGCGCCGACAGATGGAGGAGACATCGATGATGAAATAGGGAAAAGAAATGACACCTCCGATGGCCAAGAGGGAGAAATTGTCCGAACGTTCCTTCGGATTGACGGTATGCACTCCGCGACGTGCGAAATCTTTCTAGAATCGGTTGCCGGAAAACAGGACGGTGTCAGTGACGCCGAGGCAAGCTACGTAACGGAGACGATACGGATTACGCACAATCTCGATCAGATTTCAAAAACAGATCTCTGTGATGCGCTAAGCACGCTCGGGTATACGGCCTACCTCCGTGAGGAGACCACAGACACTACCCAGAATTCGACAAACACGACGCTCCAATCGCGAGAAATGGCCGGAATTCGGAAACGTCGAGACGACCAACTCTTGGAAATGCGATATGCTGCGGGCCTGCTCTTCGGTGCGTTCTTGATGATCCCGTACGTGACCATACTCTATCCGACCCACCTCGCGTCACTCTTTGATTGGGAGGCGCTCCAGATGTTCGACGGTGCATTCCAACTGGATAGCCAGGGTGGGCTCGTGTTCCTACGTCTTTACTTCATATTGACCGGTGTAATCCTCTTTTTTACCGGGCTGCCAGTGCTACGCGGCGCGTACATTAGTCTGAAAATGCGACGCCCGAACACAGACTTGCTCGTTGCGATCACTGCCATAAGCGCATACGTCTATAGCACGGTTGCAGTTTTGGTCGGTTGGAACGACATCTACTACGACCTTACGATAGTGGTCGCGGCCGCCGTGACAGCGATGATGTTCTACGAGTCATCAATCAAACAACGCGCACTGAACCGACTCACGGATCTGACCGTCTCACAGGTGGACACCGCGCGGGTGTATGAAACGGGTGGGACAACGACAGAGGTTGCAGTTGACAACCTCGCGCCGGGTGATCGCGTCCTTGTCCGGCAGGGCGAACGAATCCCGGTAGATGGCATGCTGGTTGAAAGCAACTGTACCGTTGATGAAGCGGTCGTCACAGGAGAATCGCTCCCGGTGCTGAAGCGAACGGGTGATACTGTTATTGGTGGATCGGTCGTTACGGATGATGTGGCTGTTGTTAAGGTTGGCGAGAGTGCCACGAGTAGTATCGACCGGATCACGGCCGCTGTCTGGAAGTTACAGAGTGCCGATCACGGCGTCCAGCGCCGCGCGGATCGACTGGCGGCACGTGTCATCGGGCTAGTCGGCGGTTCGGCCGTCCTCATCGGTGGTGCAGCGGTATTGCTCGGTGTCGAACCACCAGAGATCGTTTTACTAGTGTTGATGGTTCTGTTCGTCGGATCACCATGGGCGCTTGGGCTTGCGACTCCGCTGTCAGTGGCAACTAGTCTCGAAGAAGCGGTGCAGCGAGGTATTATCGTCTTTGACGAGACGGTTTTCGAACGGCTCCGAGACATCGATATCGTCGTCTTCGATAAAACAGGGACGCTCACGACAGGGGAGATGGACGTAATCGAAGCCGATGCGCCGCCGGACCTATTGGAGGTGGTCGCTGAACTAGAGCAGCGGGCATCTCACCCAGCTGCGAACGCGATCGTGACCGCATTTTCCCACACCGATGACGGTGGAGAACCCAAGCCTCCTCGCTCTGATGACGGTGTGATCGACGAACGAGACAACGAACAGAAGAAGACAGGCCGAATCAGAGAGTTCACGAGTCACGCGACAGGAATTGAGGGAATAGTGGAGGACAGAGAGACCCTGGTCGGTAACCTCGATCTCTTCGCAGAACAGGAGTGGACAGTGAGCGATGACATCGAATCGCGGGTCGCTGATGCCCGCGGATTCGGTCAACTCCCAGTCATCGTTGGGCGAGATGGCACTGCAGAAGGGATCATTATTGTCGGTGACGAGCCGCGAGAGGGGTGGGATGAGACGATAACGCGTCTGGGAGAACGTGGAACTGACGTCGTGGTGTTGACCGGTGATGACGAAGAAGCCACTGACTTCTTCAGCCGGCATGCACATGTCACGCACGTGTTTGCAAGCGTTCCGCCTGAAGGGAAAACGGCAGCGATCCGGCGGCTTAAATCCAAGGGACAAGTCGCTATGGTCGGTGACGGAACGAACGATGCACCAGCACTTGCAGCGGCTGATCTTGGTATCTCGCTCGGCGGAGGAACTGCCCTCGCGGCTGATGCAGCCGATATTGCAATCGCTGACGACGAAATTCGCTCCGTTGAGATGGCGTTCGACCTTGCCCGCGCCGCGCAACAACGTGTCAGGAGGAATAATGGATTAGCCTTCGTTTATAATGGGATTGCGATCCCTGCCGCACTTGCTGGTGTGTTCAACCCGTTGACGGCCGCTGTTGCGGTGATTGCAAGCGGTGGCCTTATCGCCGCCAATAGCTCGCGAAAGTTGATAAAAAGTGACTATTAATAGCTGCTCATCTGTGGTGACAGACGTTCAGTATATGTGCGCGCTCATCCCGACCAGTCGTAACTTCCAGTAGCGACGAGTCCGTTAGTTGCTGTTGGGGATTCGGTAGAAGTGTTCCTTCTTGATCCGGACGAGCGTTATGAGCGACTCCGTCGCGCCCGCTTCGGCGCGACGGAGTCATGCGTCTATTGATACCTGTTCGTTTCGATAGAACGTGTAGCTGTTGGCGAGCCGCCTCGATATATCATATAGAGCAGAGTAGTTGAAATGAGGACGTCCGCGCCATGTTCAACGAGATGATGGACAGTCATTGGAACGAGTCCAAGGACTGTTCCAAGCCCGACAACAGAGCGAGCCACGAGTATCCCTAAGACGAACGTAATCAACAAATAGCGGACGGTTTGTCGCCTCAAATACGCGATAAGGCTGATTCCGAACAGGATAACCGTACCGACCACCGCAAGAACGATTATCAGGACGAGAAGGGGAGCCAGTTGCGGATCCAGCCATTCGCTACCCCAAAAATTCACAGCGAACATGGACGATACTGGTGATTGGAGCATAAACTATCTATGGGGCCGTGTTGAATCGCCATAAGGTGGTGCAATTCACTGTTCCACGCCTCGCTTGATGTTATAGACGACACACATCAAAGCGATTTCTCGGAACTCCCGAAATCGGACCGCGCTCGCACGGCGAGCCGTGCGAGCGCTTGACAGCCGAGTTGACCGTCTCAATCATAGAGCGCTGATGTAGCGCTGGCGGTCAATTCTGGCGTTGTGCGTGTGGTCATAGGGTACGAAGATGCGATGCTCTATTTCACCATTTAGCCGAATTGAGTTACCATCTCTGGTTCGATTCTAGAAGGGAAAATCGACACCCTCACTGAGCCCTACGAGATTGTTAATGCGACGTACAGTTGTCCAATTCCGCCCAGTATAAGCAGTACACCAGCAGCCGATATCAACCGATCGGGACCAACGACGCGCTCAATGTCCAGCGAACGCCCGGTTGCGATAGCGACTGTTGTAGCGAGCATCAACACGGCGACGACGCCTCCATATGCGCCGAGAACTACTGCAGTTTCTGTCGGTGGAAGTGTCGTCGCTCGCAGTGCTACGCCAAGGAACACTGGAAGTACACAGGCAGCCGACGCTAGCGCGTAGAGTGTGCCAAAAAACCCGAAGCCAGCAACGGTAGCCCGCCGTTCAGGGAGTGGTACATGAAAACTCCCTGTCCACCCTTGAAGAACCGCTAGGCCAAATCCGACCAGAAAGATTCCCACCAAAAGTTCGATCACGTGTAGGGCACTCTCAACAATATCGCTTGCGGTCACGGTGACAGCAGCTAGGAGACCAAAGGCCACCAATACGCCCACAGCGGCTGCAGTGCCTCTCACGACAGCACCAGCGAGTGGTGCCCTATTGCTGTCGGTCGCAGAGACATAGTACCCGATATAGCCCGGAAGTAAGGCATATGAACAGGGGGCAAAAAACGTCGCTGCCCCCGCCCCAATTGCAAGAGTTAGCGTTGCGTACGGTTCAGTACTCACCGAGTACACCTCCATTTTGAGTCCAATTTCCGAGCATTATGTTACAGATCATACCGTAGCGTTACTCTTCGCCCATCGCCGATCGAATCCCCTTGATTAATTCATCAGCGGTAGCATCGCCGCGATGTTCCCAGACGACGCGGTTATCGGAATCTAGCGCGTAGGCATACGGCACACCAGAAGGGTCCAATCGCTCCGTTAATTCAAGCTCGGAATCCAATGCGACTGGCCAGTTACCGTCGTGCTCTTCTAACCATTCAACGACCTCTTCACGAGTGGTCGTGATGCCTACCGGTTCGTTGGTTACCGACAAGAACTGCACTTCATCATTAACTTCCTCGTGGGCGACAGCGAGCTCAGGCATCATTCCCTGGCAAACAGTACACCAAGTTGCAAAGAATTTTATAAACGTCGGCTCACCCAGTGCAGGGACAGTGACAGTCTCACCGGAACTACCGGCTGTATCCACCGTCTCTAGGTCAACCGGCTGGATCCCGGCAGCTCCGTCGGGCCCGCCAAGCTTTCCGAACGCCAACGCGATACCTCCGCCTAGTGTTACTAAGCTACCGATGCCAGCGAGAAGGTCGCGCCGCCGCATGGTCACCACCGTTCACGGAGTGTCTCGACATCTTCAAGAGCTGTCGCAGGGTTCGGCGGCTCGCGGGTATATGTCCGCTCAACGTAGCCATCAGCGTTTGCCAATATGACGACGTTATTGTGAACCCATGCCATGTTTTCCATCTCTCGATCGTCCTCTGGTACGAACTCGGAGAGAACGCCAAAGGTATCGGTAACTTCTTCAGCCCGTTGTCGGCTTTCTGGGCGAAGGAACCACCAGTTTCCGATATCGAGGTCAGCCCCTCGTTCTTCGCTGTATTCGGTGATCTGTTCTGGGGTATCGTATTCCGGGTCGAAGGTTATTGGAAGAAACGCAAACTCGTCGGCAAATTCGTCCTTGATAGATGCCGCCTGTGCCTGCACAAGAGGTTCGACCAGCCGTGGACAGACCTCCGAGCAGCGCGTAAATATGCCGGTCAACATGACGTGCCGATCACCGACGAACTCCCGGGTCGATACCTCACGATCGTGAAGGGGCGCGGGGGCAGTCGCTGCCGGGAGTTCCTCTCCGTGAATTGGGTATGGTAAATCGGCTTCGGAACGCTGGTCATACTCCTCCGGCAGGTCAAGCACGACATTATCATTAGCACCAGTTGAGCCCAGCGAAAGGATGTCCGAACAGCCGGCCAGTGTCCCAGTGAGCATTGCCGCTCCGGTGCCCCGAAGAACAGTCCGGCGACCAATATCGGATCGGTTAGAAGCCATCTTAGACGAAGTTATGCATGGATAACTAAGAGATGATTGGTGCGAATCTCGAAATCGTCGAACGAGCGAGGGAATTTTACAGAGGTATCGAAGGGAATGCCACGGGTCAAGTCCCAAGGCGATTCACAACCCTTCAACTTTTCATCCCTTGGTCCAGAATTGAGCTCTACAGCGCTACTCTCGAAGGATCGGAATATCAGTGAGATTACTACTCCGTCGGGCTACAATCTCTCAGAATGAGCGACGTTCGATTAGGACGGTCGGATGCGTTCACTCAGGGCTAGCATGCCGAGAATAAGTACTGCACCTGTCTCCGCGATCTTACTAACCAGCGCAAACGGATCATTGAGGAGGTGATCAAGCAATATCTGTACCACAGGGTCCTCATGGTAATGGGGATCGAGACCGATTGTCTCGAGCGGAAGGAGGGTGTCGGCGTAACCGAACGCATGCCAGTCAGCGAAGGTGACAATATATAGAGCCATCAATACAGCTCCGAACGCATAAGCCGGAATTGGTGCGATACGGTTGGTGAGATATGCCCCAATCAGAGCATAGGCGACGAGTGCAGCAAGAATGAATAGCACCGGTAACGTGGCGGTTCCCTCATTCAAGCCGAGTGACTCATAGAGCCCAAGTATGCCGACGATGAGATGAACTGTTGCCGAAATAAATACGAGCCCACCAGCCAGATAAACCAATCGCCACGACAGTTGTTCGTTCATACCTGAAATAACTGTGGTTCTCATTTGCGTTTTGTGGTTCATTTACCGAATTGTGTGGTAATCTAATGGACCATCCAGTAAATCCGTACCAATTGCGATTCCCACCGTAGATAGACTTGCGCAGCGGTGTCGAAGCATGTCTCTGGCGATCCTGTGAACGAGCTATCCGCCCCTCAGTACTGGCAAGACTGGGAGAACAGCGGCTGACGGGATGATTCGGCAGTTGTTGCACTCTCTGGCCAGACCTGGGGCACGATTTCACGAAGTCAGAGCCGATACGGAGCTTCCATCCTCCCGGTTTTCCTGATCGAATCAGCAACTACTGTGAACGGGTGGGTTTCCGTGCTGTTGCCGCTATGATTTCCGTACTCAGAAGCCGTTGCCGTCTCCGTCTTCGATGTTGAAGTTGTGCGGCGCTCCGTCAAGGCACTTCTAAACAACCGAATTTTTGTTAGTATAAATTAGATTGTGGATCATTTGATTTTCCCATACACAACCCTCTGCCGGTCAGCCTTCCGTATCTTTCGACGCTAGTAAGGGCGTTTGATTGGATCAAGATGACAGTCTGACGAATGGTGCTGCGTCTGTCGGGGCAACTGTACGATCTGAGCCCTAATTGACGACCTGCGTTACTCGCTGTTCTCTCCTATTTCATCGGTATCTTCGGTTTCTTCGACTGGCTTGAGATTGGCTTCCATCCGTTCGTATTTAGCTTTACGAAGCTCGTCTTCTGACGGCATCTTCGGCACGAACGACGTGCCTTCAGGGAGGTTAATGTCCTGATCTTGCATTGGGTCCGAATCGGTGACCATTTTGCGAATCTCCATATCCCGATTGATTTTCCCGATCAGCTGCTCGAACGTCGTCTCACGTTCCTGCCGAACCCGCCGGAGCTCTCGAATCTTCCGCTCGAACTCCGTCTGCACTGCCCAATCATACACACGACGCCCGAGGATGGTGAGCTCATACCGCTTCTCTGTCCCATGCTCGGTTGGCCAGTGACTCACCGTGAACACCTCACGCTCAACGCCTTCAGAGAGTCGCGAGGAGACCGTCGATCCACTTACCGCAACCGCGTCGACGAGTGCGTTGAACGTCGCTGTTCCCGTTCCGATCTCCGTGATAAGTTCCGCCGCTCCCTTCTTCCGAAGAAACGACTCGAGTTCGTCCAATCCCATCGTACCTACCTGTTCTCAGTCTACTACTATAACTCCAACCGATATCCGATTCATACTGATTCTTGACTTACACCGTATTCTGGCCACAATCAATTCTCCAAGTATAGCACGCATACCTCTTCATATGTCCCCCACCACAAGCCAAGAGCAGACAACCGGCACTAATGCACAATCATATTTTCACTCTATCCTACACTGATATTCGCTCCTTCACAGCAGACGCTTCTACACACGATCACTCCAGTATCTGGTCGACCGCAGCCCAAAAACAGAGCAGCTTGTCCTGGAGGTGGCTCAATGCCAACTGATCCGTCGGCTGTTGCTGAGTCAATCATTGTTCACGCGGAGACGCTCTGTGAGCGTGAAGACCACCTCTGGGATGTCATCCGTAAACTCTCAATCCCCGTCAACGAACTGGAGGACGCCCGCGATCAGAACCGCGTAACCTTTGGAACTGACGAGATGTTCCGCACGCTCTTGTTCAAAGGGATTCGAGGCATCTCCCAGAATGAATTAGCGCAACGACTTGGACGGGAGCCGAGCTTAGTCAAGAGCTTCCACCTCGATATCACCGATCTCTCGGATACACCCACTCAACAAGAGCTTTCGTACACGCACGCGCAATTCAGCGAAGATACCCAAGAGATCCTTAATCAGACGGTTGCTGGTATCCGGAAAGTTGCTCTCGACAACGACGTCCTCACGGAAGGCCTCGTTCCGTCAGTCCCAGCCGACGCCGAGGAGGAGTCACAAAGCGCGAACGAGTATAAGAAAGAGAAGGCCCAGAAGACGCTGACGCTCGCTCGAAAACACGTTATCCCTGAGTTCGACACGCACCGAGCAGCCCACAAGACGTACTCCGACGAGGTAATGCTGGATATGTTTGCGAGTATCTGCGCGAACAACGGTAGTGCTCATTCAGAAGCCGAGTACGGCTGGCTCACCGACGACGAACTCATCTGCGACGACTCGACCTTCCTACGGGCAATCAAGAAGATAGCCATGCCCAAAGACTCGGACGGCCAGCTCACGTTCGAGGACTTCGAGGACGATAACTCGATGCCCGAGATCGACCAGATTCGGGACGCTATTATGACGGCGTTCAACGCCGCGACGGAAAACATCATCAACTCGATCCGTGGTGACGATCCCTTCGACTCTCGTCAGACCGTTGCGGCGATCGACATCACCCACGAGCAGTTCCACGTCTGGCCGTGGGAGGACAAGGAGGCGGGGATCACGAAGCCAGACTACCCGAAGATGGTGAGCGGGTACAAGAAAGACGGCGAGTACAAGCGCGGGTACAAGTACGCCACTATCACGCTGGTTGGAGACCACGCACCGATCGTTCTCGGTATTGAGCCGGTCAAAGAGAACTCTGCGTGGGAACCCGACGACTCTCCATCGTACTCGAAAGCCGACTTAGTAAGTCGGTTGCTTGACCGGGCCGAGCAGTTCGTCGACCTGGATCTGGTGATGTTCGATCGTGGATTCTACGTCAATCGCGTGTACGCCGACGTTCACGATCGCGGGCTCACGTACCTCTCGCCGGTTCCGACATATGAGGATGATTTAGAGGATATCCAAAATATTCAGAAACATCCAACGGCGGACGAAGCTGTCAAGCACAACGTCCCGTTCGGAATCGACGGTGAGGTCCACCACGAGGCTGAGTTCCTCTATGCTCCCAGTACGAGCGATGATGCTGACGGAAAGTACGCGGTGTTCGTAACGAACCAGGACTGCGTCGAGCCCGAAGAAATCTCGAGTGTCGTGAACGGGTACAGTCGTCGATGGGACATCGAGAACCAGTACAAGTCGATCAAGGATTTCATGCCGAAGACATCATCGACAGATTACCGGCTTCGGCTGTGTAACTTCGCGCTGTCGACGCTGATCTACAATCTGTGGCGGCTGACGGATTATCTAATCAAGGTCGCGCTCGACGAGCCGATCCGGTCACCGCCAGTGATCACAGCAAAGACGTTCGTGCGGGCGTTAGGCGACTTCTTGCGTGAGTTCGGGTAACGCTTTTCTCACTCTGGGTTCACTGATTCGGTAGCGGTTGCGCTGTCGGTTTTTGCGGATTTCGAACTAACTATCATATCTATGAATGGTCCGTAGTTGCTAATTCGGTCTCGTCCGATTTTCGCACCGGATTTGTAGTCACTAACTCGTGAATTTCCGAGTTTCATTTGTAGGTTTATAAGCACGCGAAGAATGTGGAGTTGCAGAGATTCGGCGTTTGGAAACCTACAAATGAAATCACTAATAATGGAGTCGAAATATAAAATCCTGGTTTTCAGCCTATCTCGGCACGGCCCACAGGAGAACTATTGGGAATTTATCATATCAAGAGGAGTTGTTTCGGGGCAGGATCGACTCACGCCACCGAAACAATCTCACAACCAGTCAGGACGAGGTCGATGATCAAAGCTCTCAATATCTCCAATTTTGTTTAGTGATTCAATATCGACGAGAGTGCTGGAGAATATTGTTGACTGCCCATAGAACCCAAATTATGACCACCCCAAAGAAAAGTAACATTTCGAGTCTAATTAGGTCGCTATCTGTGAACGTTAGCACGAGAAATACCACTGCTACGGTAAACATCAACACAGGAAAGATATCCATGAATGAACGGGGATCGCGGAGACGAGGTGTCCTCATGGTACACACTAACATATGCTCTTTTGCGTATTAAGCCGATCACCGGAAGTAGATTCTTAGTATTAATCCCGGATCGTTACTCCGCATACACCTTAAGACGCCTGAAGGTCACACCGAGTAACACTGCGACTGGGATGATCTCTAGACGGCCAATCCACATATTGATAATCAACATCGCTTTCGCAGTGGCGGGCATATCTGGCCCGGTAATTCCCGCATCCAGCCCGACGTTGCTCTGTGCGCTCATCACGTCAAAAATGACGTACTCCACGGGATGATCCGGGGAGAGCGTCCAAAGCAAAACGGCAATCCCGATGATGAGGAAAACAATCCAGAGGATGAGTACGACCGCTGCCTCTGTGTACTCTCGATTGATTTGCTGCTCGCTGAGCGTTCGCTTTCCTATTCGCAAGTGTCGGATTGCGTTATCAGGTGCGAAGACGCTCTGAATCTGCCAGATAGTTCCTTTGAGGAGTGTGATCACGCGAATGAGCTTCAGCCCGCCGACTGTTGATCCGGCAGCTGCACCAGTTAGCATTCCGAGACAGATGAATAGCGTTGCTCCAGCGGCCCAGAATCGTTCGGTTCCTCCACCGATTGTCGTGGTTCCGAATCCCGTGTTCGATGTCGCAGATACGAATTGGAACAGGCCGATTCGGAACGTCTCCTCGAACGTATCGTACTGGCCACCGAGCGACAAGAGTCCGACGAGCAGGAGTGAGCCGATGGTGAACCAGATGAACACCCAGCGAGTCTGAATATCCGCGTAGAAATTCCGCAACTCGCCCTTAAGGATGAGATAGTGTATAGGGAACGCGATACTGCCTGCGATCATTACTGGAATGACGGCGTATTCGATGAGAGGACTGCCGTAATGGCCTATCGAATCTGCGTGAATCGAGAATCCACCGGTAGCGATGGCGGTCATCGCGTGATTGATCGCTCCCCAGAGTGGCATTCCGGCGGCGAGAAACAGGGCGATTGCTGCAAGCGTAAACCCGAGGTAGATCTTCCAGATCTCTTTGACGGTCGAAACGATGCTCGGGTGGATCTTCTCCGACCGTGCCTCGCTCTGAAAGAGCGTAAGCGACCCGCTTCCGGGACGTGCAAGGATTGCAACGGTTAACACGATGACGCCAACGCCACCGATCCACTCGGTGAACGAGCGCCACCAGTGAAGTGACCGCGGAAGGTCATCTTCAATAGCGGCCATCGTCAGCCCAGTGCTGGTGAATCCGCTAATGCTCTCGAAGATTCCGTCAAGTGGATGCAGAAACACGGCGATGGTCTCGTTCATTGAGGGTGTATTCGTCCATGCAGGGAATGGATCGGCTGCAATTGTCCACGCGATGAGCAGAAACGGGAGTCCACCGAAGACACCGACTGTTGCCCACGCACTGGCAGCAGTAACCATCGCCTCGCGCTTCCCTGGTGACGGTGCGTCAGCAAACCACCGCGCGAGCGCAATGCCGACACCGCCCATAATCACGGCAGAAATGGCGAACGCTGGTGCGGCGTAGAACTCGCGGTTGACCACCGCAACTAGAATCGATACAACCAGCATGAGCGAGACAACCTGAAGGATGCGACCGACGTCTCGCCCGACTGTCCGATACTGGATCCTCATGATTGATTGTCGGTGAACGCAGCCACAGCATCGGTCAATGCGGTATCATCAGTGAAGACGGTCACTTTATCGCCTGCTCGGATCGTCGTGTCACCGCGCGGCGCTCGGATTTCGCCGTCCCGCATGAGCGCCACGACGAGACAGCCTTCGGGAAGGTTTCCGGACTCCTGTGCCGTATTGAGTGGTTGACCACTCATCGGTGCGTCTTCGGAGACGGTCAGTTCGACTAACTCTGTTTTATCATCTAACTCGATGAAATCGCTGACCCCCGGATACTGCACGGAGTGGTAGAGATAGTCTGCGATCAGGCGTTGTGGATTTTCAATCATGGTCACGCCGATTTTCTCGAACACGGGGAGATGTTCGGGGTCGTGAACGACGCTGACACGATTCGGCACGTCGTGTTCCTGTGCGAGGAGCATCACCATGATATTGACTGCGTCCACATCTGTGGTGGAAATAATCGCGTCCGCTCGGTCAATATTCGCTTCTCTGAGTGTCCCGTTGTTCGTTGCATCGGCGTTCAGGACGAGACAGTCATACGCTGCTGAAGCGGCGGTCGCTCGCTCTTCATCACGTTCGATTACGACCACGTCGTGACCGTCTGTTACTGCCCGTTCGATCAGATTTGACCCAATGTTACCTGCGCCGACGATGATAATGTACATATGAATTCGCCTCGTTACTGATCTGTCGAATCGATTCGAGAGAATACAACGACTGGTTGCTCACTTTCGGTGGTTAGACGGTACGATCCTTTCCCTGATAGGAGACGTTGCAGTCGGGTACTTTCTCGGTGAGTAAACCCGATTGCTGTCGCGTCGTGTTCTTCCGCTGCATCGAGAATTTCGTCAACCACATCTGTCCCGTACCGGAGTTCGCGTTGAATAACCGGACCGGTTTGGAAATAGTCCTCGATGATCGAGAACACGCGCTCTGCTTGCTGCTGACGGGCCTCTAGCGGAGCTTTGTCCATGTATCCCGGCGTCTTTTCGATTACGTGTACTATGGTGATGATTTCAGTCTCATCATCAATATACGAGTCGAGCGCCTTACATGTCTCAGTTGCATCGTCTTCGTTTGCTACCGGAACGACGATGTGCTTCAGGATCGAGCTAGCCATTTCTCTCTCCTCCCGACGAAAACCGAATGACTGGCGTCCTGTTCGTCTCGTTCGTAGGTAGCGTCATGTGTCTATCACTGGCTAATTATTGATTCGACAATATAAGTGTTCTCAATTACGCATCCATCAAAATGGGGCAGGGATAATTAAGCATTCGATGGGGCAGTGTTTGGGGTATGATGGAGCGCTGTTTCGAGAATGAGAAAGCCAGAACTCTTCTATACAGGTCTGCTACCGTATCAGCATGAGCATTCGGCTGGATGAAGTGAACAAGCGAATTATCCACGCACTCATGGAAGATGCTCGAAACACATCTGCGCCAATGATTGCCGATGAAGTGGGCGTTTCACCAGGCACCATTCGGAATCGCATTCAACAACTCGAAGACGCAGGCATCATCAGAGGGTATCACGCAAACATCGATTTTGAACGGGCAGACGGACTGCTAACGAGCTTGTACGTCTGCACAGCTCCAGTCGATGAGCGTCAGCGGCTTGCCCAACAGATTCGAACAATTTCCGGAGTAGTCAACGTACGAGAGTTGCTCACAGGTCGTGAGAACCTCCGAATTCTTGCAGTTGGAGAGAACACGAATGATCTTCAGGAAGTCTCCCAGGAGATCGTCTCTCTCGGGCTCGAAATCGTCGATGAGGACCTCGTTCGGTCTGATGATTATCAGGGCTACCATCCGTATGGACCAACCGAAATGGAACAACGATTCTCAGACTTCATTAGCCTCACTGGTGGTTCAGAAGTAATCGAACTTACTGTTCCGGAGGGCGCACCAATTGCAAATAGAACCCTCGAACAGGCCGGAGAAAATGGCACACTCGATGACGAACTGTTGATCGTCTCTATCGAGCGTGACGATACTGTTCTCACCCCGCGAGGGAAAACCGAAATCAAATCCGGGGATTTACTCACTGTCCTTTCGAGAGAGGGTATCACAGAAGGAATGCTCAAAGCATTTCAAGAAGACACTCCGTGAAATATTTTGGGTTAGCGAAACAAGATTCAATACAGTTATTGAGGGGCGTATCAGTAACCCATATATGAATGAGATTCAGGGATCGGGAACGAACAACCCTGTTATCAACCTAATGAACCACTGGTCACGTCCGAGGTGTACGTAATTAATGTCTGATCAGGAACTCGCCCGTGATCTTGGCTTCCTCGAAGCGTACACGCTCGGTCTCGGCACGATGATCGGGGCTGGGATTTTCGTCCTCCCCGGAATCGTTGCCGAAAGCGCCGGACCCGCCAGCATGGTATCATTCGTGATCGGCGGTATCGTCGCGCTGCTCGCAGCCCTTTCACTCTCAGAACTGGCAACCGGAATGCCGAAAGCCGGAGGGAGCTACTACTACGTGAACCACGCCCTCGGCAGTTTCTTCGGCACGATTGTCGGCTGGGGAATGTGGGGCGGACTGATGTTCGCAACGGCGTTCTACATGCTCGGATTCGGCCAATACCTGCTCAATCAACCGTCAGACGCACTTCTCGTGGTTTTAGCAGCCCTCATCATGGCCTCGTTGCTCGTAGCGATCAACTATCGGGGCGTCAAGGAAACCGGTTCACTTCAGAACGTGATCGTCATTTCACTGGTTGGCCTAATTTTAGTCTTCATCACTGTCGGGCTCGTGAGCGTCAACCCTGACCTTCTCACGCCGTTTACCGCAGGAGAAGGATGGGCAGCTGTTGGAGCGACCGCAGGCACAGTATTCGTCACGTTCATCGGGTTCGAGGTGATTGCGACCAGCGCAGAAGAGATCAAAGATCCTGGTCGCAATCTCCCGCTGTCAATGATTGCGGCAGTGGTGACGCCGACTATCCTCTACGTTCTCGTCATGCTCGTGAGCACGGGACTGCTTCCAGTTCCCGACCTTGCAGCGTCGGACGTTCCGGTTGCCGACGTCGCTGCGGTAGCAGCTGGCGTGTTTGGTTCCCTAACTATTGCGGGCTTCACGGTGGAATTCGCCGTCATCGGCTCCGGTATTATGATCATCGGCGCGATTTTAGCGACAATTTCCTCAGCAAACGCGTCGATCCTCTCTGCCGCACGTGTCAATTTCGCCATGGGGCGCGATAAGATCCTCACCAACTGGCTCAACGAGATCCATGATCGATACAGGACGCCGTACCGTGCAATCATCGCAACTGGTGTCGTTATTCTTCTCCTCATTGCCAGCCCACTCCCTATTGCAACGCTTGCCGACGTTGCAGCGTTCATGTTCCTCGTGACGTACGCGCTGGTACACATTGCGGTGGTCGTCCTACGACGAGCCAATCCCGAGGAATACGAACCGGACTTTCTCATTCCGTCTGCACTTTATCCAGCGGTTCCAATCCTCGGGTTCATCGCCTGCGTGGGCGTCATGCTCCAGATGGCGTGGGAAGTACAGGCGATTTCACTCGGAATCGTCCTCATCGGTATCCTCTGGTATGCATTCTACGCGAAGGATCAAGCACTCTCGACGACGCTCATTGGTGAAGCCGTTGCCCCGACGGAAGACGAAACGACAACGGATTCGACCTATCGGATCGTCGTTCCAGTCTCGAATCCAGAAACGGAACGCCCGCTCATTACGTATGCCGCTGCGAGTGCTGCAAGCCAAGACGTGGATGCTGAGATCGTCGCGGTGAACGTAATCGAGGTCCCACCGCAGATGTCCCCTGCCCAGATCGAGTTCGAAGAAGAGCGAGTCGAAACGCAGCAAGCGCTTCTTGAAAACGCGCGCGAGATTGCCGAAGACCTTGATGTTGGAATTAGAACGCGCGCGATTGTCGGACGAGATGCTGGAGAGATACTGCTTAATGTGCTTTCCGAAGAGGATGCAAACCACGTGCTACTCGGATGGGCCGGTGAGCGAAGGAAACGGGATGTACTCTTCGGTTCGACGATTGATCCGGTGCTCGAACGCGCTTCGTGTGATGTAACGCTAGTGAAAAATCCAAGTGAAAGGCCGAAACGCATCGTCACACTTGCAGGAGGTGGCCCTCATGCTCCGGTCTCTGCACGACGAGCAGGCGAATTGCATCGAGCGTTTCCCGAAAGCACGCTAACGTTGCTGAACGTACAACCCGAGCCAGACGAAAACGAAGACGGAAGTGACCCGAACGAGATCGGCCAGGAAACCATCTCAGAGGTCGCCACTCAAGCCGACCTTGACCCCAAGGAATACGAAGAATCGGTCATTGTGAGTGATGATGTGCGTCAAACGCTCGTTGAGGAGATTCGAAAGTACGATACTGTTTGTGTCGGCGCAACGGGAACGAGCACCGTCGCGCAAGCACTCTACGGATCAATCCCGCAGACAATCGTCCAAGAAAGCAGTGGAACCGTTGTGATGGCTCGTGGGGAAAACCGAGCGCCGCGAACGTTCCGGCAAGCGCTCGTTCAGCGGTTAGGCGGAGAGTCTACTCAAACAGCATAAGTGAGACGGTTCTCTGTTCGAAGACGAGGGAATACGCTCGGCCTACGACTTTGTTTCTGGTGGAATGATGAATACAGGACATCCTGTTTCTTGGCTGATTCGGTGGGGAATATCACCGAAAACCCGGTCTAAAAGCGATGGCTCTGTTCCCCCAATGACGATTGTATCATAATTCTTTGCCTGCTCAGTAATCGTTTCCACCACCTCGTGCGAGGTAATGAGGTCCGTCTCTATGAACTGCTCGTCAACTCCCTTATCAACTAATTTCTGACGCGCTTCTGTCAGGAGTGGTTTCCCCTCCTGATCAGACTCTGAATCGGTCACGTGCAGAAGGGTTACTCTTCGAAGTTCATCCGTCGTTAGATCAGCCACGAAGTCAGAGATTCGATCAATATTTGTATTTCCACGAAGAGGAACCAGAATCCACTCCATCCGTCCAGCATGATTTGGAACGAGAATTACGTTACACTCGCCCTCTTTCGTGACGCGATCAATGGTATCACGCCGATTATGCGTGAATATGACTTTTGAGGTGACATTCGAACCGCTTTCCCTGAATTTCGAAGCGATGTTGTTTATGCGTTCTTTGCTCTCACCGTGATCATTTTCACGAGCTTGATCAGGAACGGTTTGATCGGGAACCTTATTGATGCCCAACACGAGCACGTTCGTTTGAGACAGCAGCCTTACGAGTGACTCGGGGATGGGTTCTGGATCTGGAAGGCTGACTGGAACGAGTACGGTCGATGGCACAACCAATCTACATACTCAAACGACCCTGAGACCAATAGAGGTGTGCGTTGTTTTAGGTTCGCCAGAATTTACAGAATGATTAGTCAAATATACTCGAATGATTCTAAGGAAGTGTCCGGTAATTCGGAAATAACACCCTTCCACTTATTACACCCAAGGACTGTGTCGACGCAACCCATGATTACAGATGCACGGGTTCTCCAACCCGAATTCATCCCGACCGAGGTCAAGCACCGCGACGCAGAACTCAATACGCTTTCAGCTGCGCTCAACCCGATAACACACGGAGACAATGCCGATTCAGCGTTCCTATTCGGTCCATCTGGTGTTGGGAAAACCTGCCTCGCCAAATTTCTCGTTGAGCAGCTCCGCGAGAGTGTCGTTGACCTGAACTACCAGTACGTGAACTGCTGGGAAGACTACAGCCGCTTCAAAACACTGTACCGAATCCTCGACGGCATCAACCACACATTCGACGTTCACCGACAATCAACACCGAAAGACGTCCTATTGGAGCGCCTTCGGGAATACGATGGGTCGCCGTATATTGTGATCCTCGATGAAGTAGACCAACTCGAAGACAAACAGCTCCTGTACGAGTTGTACCGGATTCGTGGACTCACAATGATCCTAATCGCCAACAGCGAGCAGGATCTCTTCGCATCGTTAGATAACCGGTTGAATAGTCGCTTCCAGGTCTGTACACGAGCCAGGTTCAATCCATACGGGAATGACGCTCTTGTCGCTATCCTCCGTGATCGTGTTCGCTGGGGCCTCAAATCCGATGTCGTTAGTCCGGATGAACTACGACTCATCGCGGATATGGCAGCCGGTGACGCTCGCGCGGCAATCGGGATTCTTCGAAAAGCAGTACAGACAGCCAACCAGGCCGGTTACAATGAGGTTTCGTCAGAGGTAATTCGAGGTGTGGTTCCGGAAGCGAAAGCAGAGATCGAACAACGGTCGCTCGACAAACTGACCGATCACCAGCGTGTGCTGTACGATACGATTCTGGACTACGGCGAGATCGCTCCCAGTACGCTGTTTGAGATTTACAGTGAGGCGGTCGAGAACCCAAAAACGCAGCGTATGGTGCGGAACTACCTCACAAAGCTAGAGCACTACAATTTGATCATCTCAAAGGGAAGTACGAAGGGGCGAACATATCATCCGTATTCTCCGTGATTATCACTCTCTGTCTATGATTTCGGAAATCACACGCGCTTGCCCATTACCATAGAATCTCTTTATCAGTACGCTATGAGCGATGAACCAATCCCTGACTCCCCTCCCGGAGTGGTCGTATCGTCAGTAATCGAACGAGGGCCTGAAGACCTCGTTCGGAAGCACTTGGTGGATGCAATCTCGAATCAAAGTTTCAACGAGTGGTATCAAGAGCAACAGTTCACCCAGAATATCTTGGAAGGGCGACCGTATTTCAACGGTGCGTCGCCACCGCCTGAACCCGAGCGGCACTCCCCGAGTAAACTTCTCCAGTGCCACCGGAAGGTCAGTTACTACAAGGAGAACGCTCCAAAAGAAGGTAGCTCGCCACAGGGTTTGTTCTGGGCCGGGACAAGATTCGAGGAAGACATTGTCGTGCCGTACTTGCTTGAGTCGGCTACGACCGATGACACGTACGTGCAGAATTCGATGTGGATTGACACTACAATCGAAACTGAGGAGGACTCCGTCCAGGTGAGAGGGGTTACTGATCCGGTGATCGTTGATGCTGAGGGTGAACCGCTTCTGGTGACGGAGATTAAAACGACGTCATCGTTAGAGTACCTGTCTGGGCCGAAACCCCATCACAAAGCCCAACTCCACGCGTACCTGTACGCGCTGAATGAAAAGCACGACCACTCGATTCAAGACGGATTGCTGCTCTACGGTGCTCGGGACACGTTAGATATCAAAGCGTATCACGTCCCGTTCGATGAAACGTTCTGGAATGAAGGGGTCGTAGCATGGATGCGTTCGCAAACCGCTTACCGTGAGAATGGTGAGCTCCCACCAGCTAAGCCGGTGTTTGACTGGGAGTGCAGTACCTGCCCATTCCAAGGTCGATGCGGTGAAGGTGACGCCCCGTATCAAGACGTTGGGTACACCGGGTTGCTTCCTGGTTTAGCGGAGTATCGAAAACAGCAGTTGACCGAGTACTTCGATGCCTACCCCTCCGCGAAACTCACTCCGACCCTCGCCCGCAAGTACCCTTCACTGATCGATGAGCAAGGCGTCTACGAATGGCGGTGTACAGCTTGCGCGTCAACATACGCGTGGGATGAGCTCGAAGAAAAAGACGATCCTTCAGAACTCCCGCTCTGTGCTGGCTGCGCCGAAAACGGTGAGTTGACCACGCTCACGGTTCCTACCCCAGAAAATCAACTCACTGATTATCGGTAGCTGACTTCGAGGATTCGGCTGAGATCTCAATGAATAAAAGCGCAACTGCTTTACCCTACAATCGACTACAACCGCTTACAAATAATGCCGATCCATCTTGACACGCACGATTCTGGCATCGACCTGACGCCGGGAACGACGAAATCCAACATCGTAGCGTTTCTCTACAAGAATCCCGAATACGGATACAAACCTTCCGAGGTCAGAGACCACCTCGACATCCCCGACGGCACCGCTACGACTACTCTTAAACGTCTTCACGAGGACGGGCATATCGGGAAAACCGAAGACAGTTACTACCACGCTTTGGATCGAGAGGACCTTCGCCGGTATGTTGCTAGTCTCGACCAACTCAACCGAATGTTTAGCCACTCGACCCGAGAAAGTCCTCACCCCCGTTCTGATGTAGAGGGTACCGCCTCAGACAGGATTAATGACGCTGAGATTGAAGCCGAGATCGCAGAATTAGAGGCAGAGCTTGAGAAATGACGAAATTTCCTACGGGGACAGTCACTTGGGCAAATGATCCAACAAATGCACACGATGATCGCCCTGTCATCGTTCTCTCTCACGAAAACCGTCCGTTCAGCTCGGTGGAGTGTACCGTGATGTGTGTTGGTACTGGCGCAAAGAACTACGACCACTACGCGCCTGAGCTGAAAGACGAACACCTCTCGGGTATTTCCTTCAACAACAAAACATACCTGATGCTGTGGGCATTGTATACGATTCCTCCAGGCGCTATTCGGACAGGCAAGGCAAGCGGCGAGCTCACTGAGACTGGCGAGAATCTCGTGAAGAAGGGCCTACTCAGCCTTTTCAGCGCTTGAGGGGTTAAGACGCCCTACTGCTATTGATCAGCAGAGACACTCTGTTCAAAGGTCCAACATTCTCTAAGTGGAAGTCTCACTGGCCACAACAAACGTACTGTTCAATCCTTCTCCATAAATTCTGAGTAGTCACCATCCACTTCAGCAGGTTCCGTTACGTCTTCACCGTATTTGTCACGCGTTGAATGCTCGTCTTCTGCTTGGGCGATCTCGTCTTCGTTATCCTCGATCCATACGCGGAGGTTTTCTCTACCCTCCACGAGTTTTTGTTCAGCTTCGCGGAGTTGTTTGTACGCGTACGTGACTTCGAACTCGTCCATTTTCTCCAGGACGAGTTCACCACGGTCGGTGATCATGTACTCATGATGAATTGAACGCTGATCGAGGTCGTACTCGTCTTCCCCGATTCGTGTTGTGATGAGTCCGAGGTCGCGTCCTTCGTTTAATCGAGTGGTGAGTGTTGAGGGGCTGACGCCGACCAGGTCTTTCAGTTCGTTAAATCGTCTGCTTTCATACTTGAGGTGAACCAGCAGTCCGATTGCGCCACTCATCTCTAAGTACCCGCTGATTTGCTTGACCATCTATTCGAGTTGTGGGAAGCTCACTACAAATAGTTGTACTGCGGTATTGTTTAGACTGAACTTCGTAGTGTAGTACTGTACGTACTACAGTTTAATGCAGTAGTTTAATCTCTGTAATTTATATGTGTCTGCGGTTCTAACAGCCTTACTGGTGTGTTCCGAACCGATTTCGGAAATCACACCCGCGAACCCAAGGCAAAAATCGAAGTAAATTAGATACAGATGAAACCGACAACCCACTCAAACCACGACCGAAACACCATTCAGCGTGTAGTTGAACTGACCTGCGAACGGATTTTCAGTGAGAACACTGAACGACAGACTCCGAACGTAGAAACACTTCGTGAGAAACTCGCGTCCAAGAAGTCAGCATCCAACACCGACTCCACCGAGTCATTCCCAGAAAAAGTCGAAGGGCGGCGTTATTCGACTGCTGACCAACTCACCTCCTCCGTTGAGAGTCTCGTTGATTCACTACATACGTACGACGCGTACGCGGGGTCAATTACAGTCGCAATCGACATCACCCGGCTCGATTCTGATTACTGGCTCGAAGCCACTACAGCGCCAGGAGACGCAAGCGAGGTGGAAGTCACGCCGACTCCCACACCGCGCTTCGCTACGATCACCACTGTCAACACGCCAGTCCCAGTTGTCCTTGCCGTCGAACCGCTGAGCAAACCAGGCGACGAAACTCAATCTGAGCCGCGAACGTACGCGGAGATCGCCCGGACGCTCATCGAGCAAGCCGAAGAACACGTTGAGATCGACACGCTCCTGGCACCCCGAGCGTTTCACGCTGGAAACGTCATCTCAGAGTTCGAGCGACAACACGTTGAGTACATCATCTGCTCACGACTCACCACGCGAGACCGTGAACGAATCTCAACGGTCAAAACCCGTGGCGACGCTACGCACGCTGTTGAACGCGACGTCGATGTGTTCGTGGACGGCACGCCGGCATGCACCACGAACCTGGTGTATGTCCCTGAAGACTCGGCACCTGAAGAATACGTTGGATTCGTAACAAATATCGACGTGTCGAAGTCGGATCTGGAGTCGGATATGGTTCCAGAGACGTATGAAAAACGGTGGAACGCCCACGTTCACAACCGTCTCCTCCGTACGAGACTCCAAACGAAAGCGGTGTCTCAAGCGGAGTTATCCCGCGCTGATTACGAGCGCGCAGCAACCGAGGGTAACGCGTACTCGCTGGCGAACCACCTTTTGAGAGAATCTGACGAGCATTCGAGTGCGCAGTGCCAGCTACCGTTCGACCAGTTCCTTCACTTACTCCACCGGAAACGATGGGGAGTCACCACCAGCACAGTCCCAACTCGAAATCACGAGTCGAGGTAACCCGGCCAGTCACACCCATTTCCGTACCCTGACGCCCATGACGCGCACTCGACTCCAGCTGGCGACCTTCACTCGCTCCCCGCTCCAGCTGTGCAACCATCTCGTCCACCCCGCGTTCGGTGATTTTTATGGTGCGTGACGATCCCGCAGTCGCTGAAGCCATCGTCGTACACGCAGAGACGCTTTGCAAGCGCGAAGACCACCTCTGGGACGTCATCAACAAACTTTCAATACCAGTAGACCTCCTCACCGATCACCGCGACCAGGGAAAGGCTGATTTCGGGACCGAAGAGATGGTTCGAGCCCACCTGTACCGTCTTATTCGCGGGTATTCACAAAGCGAATTCGCAGACCAGTTGAGTGAGCGTTCCAGTTTGGTGAAAGCCGCTGGGTTTCAAATCAAGAAGTTAGAGGACGCCCCGTCTCAGCAGGACCTTTCATACGCGAAATGCAACTTTAGTGACGCGACATGGAACATCATTGAAGCCGCTGCTAACGGTATCAGAGGAGAAGTCGTTGAACACGGCATTATCTCAGAAGCACTCGTCCCAACTCCCGCCCCGGATGAAGAGGACGAGGAAGACACTGAGAAAACGAAACGCGAGTACAAACGCGAGAAAACACACAAATCAGTAAAGTTAGCCAGGAAACACGCGCTCCCAGAGTTCGTTACGGGTCGTGCGTCGAACCGTCAATACGAAGATATCGAACTCTTAGACCAAGTTGCACGCATCTGTTCGAATAACGGGAGTGCGCATTCTGAAGGCGAGATTGGGTATCTACTCAACGATGAGTTGACGTGCGACGGTTCAACGCTTCTCCGCGCGCTCAAATTAATCGCCACGCCTGACGATGATGACTCGATGCAGCTCACCTTGGACTCGGTGTTCGAGGAAAATCGTATGCCGAAGATCGATGCGATTCGCAACGAGGTCATGAAAGCGTTCGACGGGGCGACGGACAACGTGATCAACTCGATCCGTGGCGATGACCCGTTCGATGACCGGAAAACCATTGCTGCAATTGACATCACGGATGACCCGTTCACCGTGAGTCCGTGGGAAGACAGAGACAAGGAGATCCCGAAGCCGAATTACCCGCGAATGGTCAACGGGTACGTCGATGACGATCCGAAGAAACAAGGGTACAAGTACGCCACCATCACGCTCGTCGGTGACAACGTCCCGATCATACTCGGTGTTGAACCGTACAAGCAGAATTCGAAGTGGGAAGAGGAAGACGCTCCGTCGTATCCGAAAGCCGACCTCGTCGAGCGGTTGTTAGATCGAGCACAGGAATTTGTGGATCTCGATGAGGTGTTGCTTGATCGTGGGTTCTACAGCGAAGATGTGTACGCAGCTATCGAAGATCGCGGGTTGTTGTACACCACACCCGTTCCGAGGTACACGGACGATTATGAAAACATCGAGAAGATCAAAGCGCACCCCGAGGCGGACATGGCGGTCGAACCTGACGTTGAATTCTGGAAAGATGGGGAACTCCACCACACGGCACACTTCCTCTATGTGCCAGTTCGGGATGACGATGCTGACGGGAACTACGCGGTGTTTGTGACGAACCGTGACAGCGTCGATACTCCTGGTGAGATCAGACACGTTGTGAATCAATATCGACGGCGATGGGATATTGAGAACCAGTACAAGACTATCGTGGAGTACCTACCGCGGACGTCTTCAACCGATTACCGGGTTCGACTCACGAATTTCGTTCTGGCAGCGCTGATCTACAACCTTTGGCGGTTGACTGACTACCTCATCAAGATCGCCATCGACATGGATGTTCGAACTCCACCTGTGCTGACCGCGAAGACGTTCGCTACGGTGCTCGGTCAGTTCCTGTTGCGGGTGGGGTAGCGGTCAGCCGTAGTTTTCGGGTTCGAAATTCCTGAGCGGTAGCTGTTTTTCGCACGTTTTTATTTCGCGTTTAATTACTAGATCGCTTTCATACCTTGTGCTTGGTTTGACTGCTTGTTTTCTTACACTCCAAATTAGTGGATTGTAACCCCCGACGGACTCTCACTCATTTGTAGCCGATCCATATACGAAAAGTCTGGACTCGAGTTTCGACTTGGGTAGCTTAGCAAGCCACAACATGCGACTCAGGATTCAAGAGTCGGGTTCGCACAATAATGCCGCTCGCTGATCCAGCGTATCCTCAACGTCAAGCCCGTTCCCCAAAGCGATATCTCGAGCAAGCACCCCCGCTCGACCACCCTGACCGGGGAGATACATATTCTGTTCCACTTTCACTCCACGTCGCAAACTGTTATTTAAGCGGCATGAGATCATCTATGTATGACCGGCGATCCTCACCGAGACCTACACAACGCAGCACTCCGATCGAATGATGAAGCAACAATCTTCCAAGAATATCATCACCGTCGAAAAGATACCCAACACCGTCTCAACGCCAGCGTCGCTGGTTTTGACAATGGTGCTGTGATCGTTCATGTGGCTTCACCAGCATACTTCCAGAATACGCCCACTAATCAGGTCGATGTAGGGCAACTCCAGCAGGACTATGACAATTGGCCAATAGTCAAGACCGGAGATCGGTTGCATACCAACTCCAAATTAGACAGCAGAGGTATTGTAGCACATCAAGACGATCCATTTGAAAATAGAGAGACAGTGACGCGGGTAGACCGAAGTGGAATACTCGAGGCGGTTAGCACTTCTGTGCTCTCAAATCGCAATAATAACGACGAAGAAACATCACAGTTTGTAACTTCAAAATTTGAAAAAGGGCTGGTCAGTCTCGTCGACGCATACATTGAACGACTTCGAGAGGGGAACCAGGAAGGAACGCTCGTAACTGTGAGTTACGTGAATTTGGATGGTGTATTGATTCGCACAAGGGGAGGATTTAGTCGACACTCAGAAATTAAAGACACTCCAGTTAGAACTCCAGTGACAATACTTGGTGACGGTAACCTTCGAGATGAGCTTACTCCGGTAATTCAACCACTCTGGAACGCCATTGGATACTCCCAATCCAGTCATATGAGGGACGGTGAATGGGAGTTTGAATCGTAGATTCTGAAATAAACTACTAGATTACTTTCACCACCCACAGACAATCGTTAAGTACGAGCGTAACATCGTATGACGTATGACTGACGACGCAGACAACACGGACGGATCAGAGGACCTAGATGCCTTTTCTGAATCCTTTGACCACGAAGCAACAGGCTCGGAAAAGCGCCAACTCGGCGAACGATACGAGACAGTCGAAAAGGGTGGTGAAGTCACTGACCCAAGCGAAATGCCCGACGGGGGCTACACAGTGGCACCAACAAGCAATAACCCAAATCAGGGTACAGAGTCTGATGGCGATACTAGCGGAGACAGCGACTGAAGCCTTTAATATCCACTCTTAAATGGTCACGGCTGAAACGCTAACCCTTGCTGCCCTCCTCATCGCCCCTGGTGTAATCGCTGTCCTGATCGGCGTTACACTAGGGGTCGTCGAACAGCAGGTCGGTCGCGATAGATTTTATTTGACCAGTTTCATCTCCAGTATTTTCATCGACGTTATATTCATCTGGATCGTTCAGACATGGTGGGGCGAACAGGTTACTGACCGCTCTGCACTCGAGGGGATTTTCTTTGCCGAACAACAATTCAACGTCAGCGCTGCAGTCCTCTTGTTCGTTCTCTCATGTATGCTCGGCCTCGTGTATGCAATAACATTGACGTACAACACTTCCCATTTCCTTCGCGAGGTTCTGGGAAGGTTTACAAGTCACAAACGGAACCCATGGCAGCCGTGGGTCGGTGGACTCCGAGATGCAGAGCAAGTAATGGTCCAGTTAAAAAATGGAACCGACGTTGTTGGTATGTTAGCTGAGTATAGCCGGGTGGAAAAAGAGCGACAGCTAGTATTGCACTCGCCAGTCATCACCAATCTGGAACCGCTCGATGAAGAGCCCAATCGTAAGAAAATGATTATCCCAGAGGATCAAATCGCACTTGTTCATGTCATGTCGACCCGTGAGCGGGAGGGGCTTCGGGACAAAATTCGAAGTGCCTTAGGCCAACTCTGTTCAGACGACAAGTAGATTGGTCACTCTTCTAACGACGGGCGGTCAGGGACATGCTCGTTGATTCAGCACGTTCTCAATCTCGAGCCATTGAATCTATCACGCCCGCGTTCCTACCACAAATCCAATGCCTGATTCAAGCGTCCGCACCTTCGACTGCCCGTCACCCGACTGTGAGTACACCCCAGGTGGCACCGCCGAACTTCTCGAGCACGTAAACACAGAACACGCAGGCGAGTACCAGCGCGACGATTGGCCCGATACAGCAGCGGGACGGGCTACTCGCAAAGGCGATCGGGGCGGAGACGGCGGCGACGGAGAATAACGGCCTGTTTCTACTGGCTTCCAACGAGTTCGTCCGTAGACGGGTCGATCGGAATACCAACTCGCTGCCCGATCTCGTGCTCGTAATCCTGGTAGAGTTGAATCACGATCGAGGAGACCATCACGCCAAACGTGAACGTTAACCGACCACCGATGCAGTACAGGTTATCGAACGAGAGCCGTTCGTCGAAGACGTACTTCTGCATCTCTCTGGGCGTCTCTGGAAGGTCGCACATCAACGCAGTCAGTTCGATCAGGTCCCGCTCGAGGTCGGCATAGGAATCTCCAAGCTCGGCAAGCGTCGACAACTCCCCTTCCATAGCACGGTGTTCGTGCGGACAGCATTCGACTTCGTCCGTCAACAGGGCAACGTCCTCGGGGTGGGGGATGACGACCCCGAAATGAATCGAGTTGTCTTCGAATCGCTCGAGTGCCATCCGTTCTACATCGAGCAGATCCATCTCATCATCAAACTCGATCGTCGTTACGTCCGTGATCTCCGGCGTAGGCTGTGACAGTGCCGTCCGGAACGCTTGTTTAATCGAACGTTCGTGGTCGGACTCGAGAATCCGGTCCATCGGGAAATCAGGGTCAATCGCAGCCATACACGTTCCATCGGCCGTGACCCTCTTGGACGTTCGCCGACCGGAGTGAAAGTGGTTAGCGTGAGAGTTGATCGAGTTGTCCGAGGGCGTCCTCGACCTCGAGTCCGTGGCTCCCAGCGATTTCTTTTGCCATCACCCACGCTCGTGCTGATCGACCTGGTCGGCGATCGCGTTCGCGATGGCTAAACTCAACGAGTGCTTCGACGACAAGCAGATCCTCTTGTGGGGTTCGATCGAACATCACCGACGTTGGCCGCGGCTTCCGATATAAACTAGCGGCTGAGAATACGTCGGTGGTGAGCCGACGTGAAATCCCCTGACCGAGGAGTAGGTGTCAATCGGGACCAGTACGTGGCACGTAGGACCCAAAAGCGGCCGGTAGTATTGTCTCAGGTGCGATGAGGTATCACCGGCCAACGGTTGGAGATTTTTACTATCTCAAATTAAGACTATTGGCCGGCATACCGGTATTTGTCAGTAAAAATATACCCCTGTGTTAGTATCGGAACTATCGGAACCCGCACACCGACGGTTAACTACCCAGTCTGCAGAGGAATAGACATGCAGACGAAATTTGACCAACCAATACCAGACCTCCCATCACTCGAGCCCGGTGTCACGCTCCTTGAGTCGACGAAACCAGGGCCACTCCAAACACTCGTCGTCGATCACGTTCTCCTCGAGCGTGAGAGTGCCTGGTGGATCGATACCTTCGGCCACGCACAGACGGAGCCACTGTCCGAAATCGCGCCTAGCCGCCGTGCGCTGGATCGAATCAACGTCGCAAGGGCGTTCACCGGCTACCAACACAACACACTGTGCAAGCGGTTACTGGGCGACGACAGCTACAGTGGCAACGATGTCGACACAGACGTTGTCGGCTTGATCGTCGCTCCAGCACTCGATGGGTTCTACAGGGATGATGAGATGGGCGAGCAGGGCCAACCACTGTTCATGCAATCGCTCGCGAAGCTCGCAGCGGCCGCTCGTCGGTACGACTGCCCAGTCTTAGTGTCGAGAACACGCGACGATGAGTTCACGGCACCGATCGATCGACTCGTGAATCAGCGTCTCGAGTGTGAGTCCACGCAGAACGGACCTCGATTCACGGGTGAGGAGTTCGAGACGCTAGTCTATCCACTCGGCGATGGCTGGGTACAGACGACGATCGCGTTTTGGAACCATATTCTCGAGAAACGGAAACCGATATATCCGAAAGCAATCGGGCCTGGTTCGATCAGAGAGGTCGCTTGATCGCTGCAGAAGAAACAGTTTCGAGCGCGATACGGCTAAGGCGTTTCCCTCAGTCGGAATCCTTGAGCGTGAACAACTCCACGTAGTCCTCGCCCCGATCGTCTTGCTCGAGAAAGTCGTCAATCCATTCGTCTTTAGCTAAGCCTCACACCTCGGTTGCGTAGCGGTAGCGAGCGTCTCTTGTAACACTGGCCGTTGCTGGTGGATCTTCTGTGCGTCGTCGATCAGTCGGTCGAGCAGCGGTGGCGGCGAGTAGCCGAGGTATTCGCTGAGTTCGTGGAGGATGAGCTGGGCGTGCGACCGAAAGGTCGCCGCCCAGCGTTCTGGCGGAAACACGATCTCATCGTCCGCCTGTTCGGTGACCAGATCGAGCAACTCACGACTCACGAGCAGCGACAGCAACGCCGCGTACAACAGAATTTCGACGACATGCTCCTTCGTCGTATCGAACTCGTCCAGTTCGTACTGCGTCTTCAACTCCCGAAACAGCAACTCCACCTCCCACCGACAGCGATAGATCGTCCCTAGATCCGATGGCAGGAACTCTTCTCTCGGCAGGTTCGTGATATACAGATGGTAGTCGTCGGCGTCCTCTTTGCGGACGCCGACGACGCGGAACTGCTTCCTATCGCGTGATTGCGTTCCTCCGTACGGTCTTCGGTCGAACTCGGCTTCGACTTCCACGTCGATGTACTCGCGGTGCAGGTCATCCATAACATCGTGGATCTGCTCACCTTCCAAGGGAATGGCGCGGCCGCGCCATTCCCGTAATTCCTCTGATATCACCGGGTTTGCACTCTCTTTCAGCCGGCTCACGAAGTAGCCGCCGTTCTCGTCGATCAACGCGAAGCGGCGGTACTTGAAGTAGGCTCGGTCGAACAGAATGAGTCGATCTTCGAGCCACGATCCTGTGTTAAACAGCGTACTGTCGTGCGTTTTCTCGTCAGTCACGTCGAGGCGTTCTACCGTTTGCTCGGTAGCATTGTGGAGCAGGTGGAGCTTCGCTCCAGCCTGCTCCTCTTTCCGGGCTTCGTATTCGTCGGAGAGAAACTCGTGCAACCGCAGGACGGTTCCATCAGCGATCATCACGTCCCTGAAGCGGTCGATATCGGCGTCAACAGTGTCAGGGACAGCGACCTCGTCGAGGCCGTGCTCGACGAGGTCGCGGAAGTACTCTGCAAGAGACGGCGTCAACCGGTGATAGAAGCCGCCGGGAGAATCGGGTCGTCGGCCGTCGAGTTGTAGCTGCGTCTGAAGCCAGCGAGTGTTCGGCTTTCGCCTGCGGCGAAGCCGAACACGAATGCCCAGACGAAGGCGGGAATCTGGAGCTTGCGGTCGCGTTCGACCACGCCGAGTTCCTCGGCGTGCTCTTCGAGGAACTCAGAGGGAAACAGTGTAGTGAGCCGACGCATAATCCGAGATGAGGAGGCATTGGTGGACACAGCCGTTGCCTCCTCATTCCTCTCGAAAAGATGCCTCGATAAGCCGCCGCTGTCACGTGGTTCTTCACTTAGCTAAAGACAGATAATCCGCCCACTTATAACGGGTGCCCGAAATCAGGCCACGTCGCGAATCTCATCCGGATGCATCGTCGAACAGCGTGGCGAAGATATTTGCGTTAATTCGGCGCAGATGGGTCGATAACGTCGATGAAGCAATTCCGAGTTCGGCGGCAACCTCCTTCGCACTGACACCGCCTTTGTCGTAGTAACCCATCTGGGCCGCGACCCGGGCGACCTCCAGTTGACGCTCGGTCAGTGTTGCTTTAATGCTGACGCGCTCCTTTATCGGCTGGGCCCCGGAACTTCGGAGCGTCTCCAGTTCGAACTGAATGTCCTCGGCGCGACAATGGTCCCAAAATGCACCGAGGTGGTCTCGCTCAGCCGTCTCTAACCGAAAGTGCCAGTCACGGCCGGCACTTTCGATACTGATGACGTGGATCTCGAGGTCGGATAGCGTCGGGGTGACAAATTCCGTCGCCGGACTGTGCTGGACACGGTACATCCGCGTGTCGCCGAAGTCCATCGTTTAGGCCCACTCACTAACCGTGTCGTCGTGCTCGAGTGCCGACTCGAAGGTCCGGAAGTCGACGTCTGTTACCCGATAGAGGACGGCCGGCTCGTCTGCGGTTGTCGCTGGGCGAATTGACTCTTCCGTGATCGATGCAGTCGGGATTGCTTTGAGTGTCGGCCCGAGGGGAAAATCGGGGTGGGTTAGCGCGACATCGGCAATGAAGCTCCTCGGCACGTGGATACTATTCATCTTGGGGAGAAATCTCTTGCGTTCCCTCTATCAGTGACATCCTCACCCGCCCTAAAGGGCGGGGCTTCCTACAAGGGAAGCCTCGCGTCGAGGGAGGTTTCAGGACTCGAAGGCCACAAGCGTCGTCTGTCGGGATTGCCGACTCGGCGTGCGGTGTCCTGTGGCCGTGTCACAACGGCTCCCATTCCGTGGTGAGTCATCACGTTCCGGTTTCCAAGGAACGCTCTCTCCCCACGGATCAACGCGATCGGCGATGTTCGCCGCCGCGTTGATATCTGCTTGGTACTCCGTGACCCAACACTCCGGGTTCGTACACTTGAACTCAGCTTGCGACCCGCGGCGTCCGATATATCCGCAGGCGTGGCACGTCTGGGACGTGTAGTGCGGATTCACGAACTCGACCGGGATACCGGCTTCGAGGGCCTTGTCCTCGATGCGGTCGGTGAGTCTGGCGAACGCCCACGCGTGCAAACGCCGGTTCATGAACGTGCCGTAATCCAGATTCTCGCGGATGTACGACAAGTCCTCGAGTACGATCACCGGATCGTCAAAGGACTCGGCGTACTCGACGGCTTCTCGAGACGCCTTCTCGACGATGTCCGTCAAGGCGTTCTGGTAGTGATCGAAGCGTTGATCTACGCGCCACTCGCAGGCGTCGCGTTCTTGCAGGCGCTTCAGCGTCGTGTGCATCTCCTTTCGGAGTGCTCGCGCACGACCGCCGTCGTAGATGTACGGTTGGGTCGGAGTGTCGTTCTGACAGGCACAGCCCGCCAGCAGTTTGGACTCGCCGATATCGAAGCCAATTCGAGTCGGGTCGTCCAGCGTTTCTGGTTCGGCGATCTCGTACTCGACGGTGACGTGCAGCACCCAGTTCTTGCGGTGCTGTTGCAGTCGGAACTCGCCGACCGAGACGTCCCCGTCGAGCAGGTCGAACCAGAGCGATTCCTGTTCGGGGTTAATCCGAAGCGGAATCCAGAAGGCGTTGCCATGTCCGGCCTGTGGTACGCGCCAGCAGAACTCGCACGCACGCTCGTCGGAGTGGTCGAGACTGAACCCACGGTTCGTGAACCGAACGGGATGGTCGTCGGCCAACACCGACGCGTTGTACGTATCCCGAAGCTTCGGGACGTAGTTCTTGAGCGCATCCTTGGCGTAGGACGTGAGATTGTACGGCGTGACGACATCGTTAACCGCCGTTTGCGTATCCGCACCACTCTCGAAGGCGTCCAAAAGGGCGCGGTGGTAGGTCGCCACCGTTCGCTCGAGCCGTTGCTCTTTGCCCGCCGTGGGCGAAGCAAGCGTGGCTTCGAGCGTTTTCGTGGCGGTCGTCGTCATAACTACGAGTACGAGAGAGCAATAGTTAAAGCTAACTAAAAAATAACCATGTGTGTAAATGCCCAATCTGAATATCGAAGTCGACCAAGACGAGTACGACCGCCTAAGCGAGATCAAAGACGCGCACGGCCTTACCTGGAAAGGGGTGTTACTCCAAGGTGCGAGATCGTTGGACACCGAGGGGCCGTTGTAGGGCGAGTCGAGACACGAACGAACGCGATTCCTCCTCGTGCTAAAGCACGGGGTTTCCTCGCTACCGCAAGATGAAACAGGCGAGTTTCTTTCCAAATTAACTCAACGGCCTGCTCACTTCTCAAACCGACTCAACTAGACAGTGCCGCGCAGCACAAAATCGATTTACAGGGATAGAGAGGCATCTGCTCGATCATCTGAAGATCGATTCTTAGCTGGCCATCTATTAAATAAAATAGTATATCAACCTTCGTTACGGCTCGAGGACGACCTTGACGCAGTCGTCCTCCTTGTCGTTGAACCGCTGGTACATCTCGGGGCCGTCGTCGAGATCGCCCGTGTGCGTGATGATTTCGGAGGGATCGATCTGTCCGTCCTCGATCGTCTCAAGCAGTTCGTCGAGGTAGGCCTGGACGTGGGTTTGGCCGGTGTTGATCGTCAGCGCCTTGTTCATGATCGGTCCCATCGGCACGTCGTCCATCCCGTCGATGTAGACGCCCGGGATCGAGAGCGTTCCACCCTTGCGACAGGATTTGGCCGCCTGCTGGATCACGTACGGTCGGTCGGGCTCGTCGGGGACGGTATCGACGCAGGTCGAGTGGGCTTCCGAGCCGACGGCGTCGATACACCGATCCGGCCCGTAGTCGTCGGTCGCGTCCATCAGGCGATCGTAGACGTCCTCCTCGGAGTAGTCGATCACCTGGGTGTCGGCGTGGCCCTGTGCCATCTCGAGGCGTTCGGGAATCCGGTCGATCGCGATTACCTGGTCGGCGCCCATCATCCAGGCGCTCTGGATGGCGAACTGGCCGACTGGGCCACAGCCCCAGACCGCGACCGTGTCGTTCTCCTCGATCTCGGCGTTCTCGGCGGCCATGTAGCCCGTCGGGTAGATGTCGGAGAGGAACAGGACCTCCTCGTCCGAGAGGTTCGAGTCGATCTTGATCGGGCCGACGTCGGCGTGGGGAACCCGCAGGTACTCGGCCTGGCCGCCGTCGTAGCCGCCCAGCGTGTGCGAGAAGCCGAAGAGGCCGGCCGGCGAGTGGCCCATCGACTCCGCGGCCATGTCGGCGTTGGGATTGGTCTCGTCGCACAGCGAGTACATGTCGTTCCCGCAGAACCAACAGGAGCCACAGCTGATCGTGAACGGGATAACGACGCGGTCGCCCTCGCGGAGGTTGTCGACCTCCTCGCCGACCTCGACGACCTCACCCATCGGCTCGTGACCAAGGATATCGCCCTCCTGCATCCCCGGCATGAAGTCGTTGTAGAGATGAAGATCCGAACCGCAGATCGCCGTCGCGGTGATCTCGACGATCGCGTCCGTCGGTTCCTCGATCTCGGGTTTAGGGACATCGTCGACGCGGACATCTTGTTCGCCGTGCCAGCGGAGTGCTTTCATGACGTCTCAAACCCCCATCGACTAGTTTAGTAAAGGCGTAGCTTGTCCTCGCAAGGATGCTCGAGTTCGTTGTTACGAAGCCGTGCATTTGTCCCGCTGGGTCGCCATGGGGTCGTCTGTCTCGGTTCGACAGAGGTCGACACCTTCGACGAGCAAACGATTGACCTCGTGGAGACAGTCGCTTCGACCGTCGAAACCGCGTGGGATCGCGCCAAAAGCGAGGCACAACTGGAGCAGCGAAACGAGGAGTTGACCCGCCTCAACCAACTCAACTCGCTCGTCCGTAAGATTGACACGAGCCTCGTCGAAGCCGAGACGGTCGACGCGATCGACGACGCAGTCTGTGAGCGCTTGATTGCATCTCCACGCTACGAGTTCGCCTGGGTCGGCGAGTTCGACGCCGACGCAGACTCTGTCCGACCGCGGTCGTGGGCGGGTGTCGACAGCAGCACCCTCCAGAAACTCACCATCGCGAACGACAACCCAGCCGTCGCTCCGGACCCCCTTCGTGAGTGCAATACGGACCCGCGAGATGCAGGTTATCGAGGATATCGTCACTGACGCACGAAGCGGGTCGTGCCGGGAAATCACGCTCGAGCAGGGGGCACGTTCGTGTTTCAGTATCCCACTCACATACGACGAGTCTGTCTACGGCGTGCTCGTCGTGTACGGCAGGTCCCCCGCTGAGAACTGGGATACGGACATCCTCGCCGAGTTCGGCCAGACGATCGCTCACACGATCAACGCCGTTGAAACGAGGAGCTCGTTCCAAGCCGATAGCGTCGTCGAACTCACGCTTCACTCAACGGCAGCAGACACGCCACTGTGTCGCCTGGCACAAGCTATCGACAGCAAACTCGAATTCGAGGGGCTCGTTTCAGGAACTGACGACGTGGCAACCGTCTTCTTTACCGTGCCAGGCGTGGCGCCCGAGCAAGTGGTGACCGCCGGTAAGGACGTACTTGGGATCACGGAAGTGACCTCCCTTGTAGAGCGCGACGACGCCCCCCTATTCAAGGCGCGATTGAGCGAACCGAGTCTTGCTGGTCTCGTCCTCAACCAGAACGCGACAGTACGGTCGCTTCGGGTTGATGCGGGAACCGCAACCGTTGTGGTCGATCTCCCTGGATCGGCGAGCGTCCGTACATTCGTCGACAGCCTCGCGCAAGAGGTTCCAGATCTCGAATTGCTCTCACGACGGACCCGAACACGCGAACCAGGGGCGACACTTCAAAGTACCATTCTCGAGCGGTTGACGCCGCGCCAGCAGGAGGTCTTGCAGTTGGCCTATCGAAGCGGATACTTCGAAATGCCACGCGTTCAGACGGGCAAAGAGTTGGCCGACCATCCGTCTTTAGCTAAGCGAGAAACCACGCGACAGCGGCGGCTTATCGAGACTTCTATTCGAGAGGAATGAGGAAGCCGAGTCTGTGCACAACAACGGCTCCTCATCGAAGATCATGCGTCGACTCACTACTCTCTTTCCCTCCGAGTTCCTCGAAGAGCACGCCGAGGAACTCGGCGTGGTCGAGCGAGAGGGCAAGCTCCAGATTCCCGTCCTCGTGTGGGCGCTCGTGTTCGGCTTCGCCGCAGGCGAGAGCCGAACACTCGCTGGGTTCAGACGCAGCTACAACTCGACGGCTGATGAGACGATCTCTCCCGGTGGCTTCTATCACCGGCTCACACCGTCACTCGCAGAGTACCTCCGCGACCTCGTCGAGCGTGGTCTCGACGAGGTCGCTGTTCCAGAGGCTGTTGACGCTGATACCGACCGATTCAGAGACGTGATGATCGCTGATGGAACGGTGCTGCGGTTGCACGAGTTCCTTTCCGACGAGTTCCAAGCTCGCCACGAGGAGCAGGCTGGAGCGAAGCTCCACCTGCTCCACAATGCCACCGACAAGACGATTGAACGGACAGACGTGACCGACGAGAAAACGCACGACAGCACGTTGTTCAAGACAGGCGCGTGGCTCCAAGGGCGGCTCGTTCTGTTCGATCTCGCGTACTTCAAGTACCGCCGCTTCGCGTTGATCGACGAGAACGACGGCTACTTCGTGAGTCGGCTGAAGAAGAGCGCGAATCCGGTGATAACGGCGGAACTACGGGAATGGCGCGGCCGCGCCATTCCCTTGGAAGGCGAGCAGATCCACGATGTGGTCGATGACCTCTCGCGGAAGTACATCGACGTGGAGGTCGAAGCAGAGTTCAAGCGAGGTCAGTACGAGGGGACTCGTTCAGTAGACACGAAACGGTTCCGCGTCGTCGGCGTCCGCAACGAGGACGCCGACGACTACCATCTATACATCACGAACTTACCGAGAGAGGAGTTCCTGCCGGCAGATCTAGCAACGCTGTATCGGTGCCGATGGGAGGTAGAGACGTTGTTTCGTGAGCTGAAAACGCAGTACGAACTGGACGAATTCGACACAAGCAACCCTGTTGTCGTGGAAATTTTGCTGTACGCAGCGTTGCTTTCGCTGCTGGTGAGTCGTGATCTGTTGGATCTGGTCACCGAGCAGGCTGACGATGAGCTCGTGTTTCCGCCGGAACGCTGGGCGGCGACCTTCCGGTCGCACGCCCAGCTCATCCTCCACGAACTCGGTGACTACCTTGGCTACTCGCCACCGCCACTGTTGGAACGGCTGATCGAAGAGGCACAGAAGATCCACAAGCAACGGCCGATCTTACAAGAGACGCTCGCTACTGCTACGCAGCCGAGGTGTGAGGCTTAGCTAAAGACAAATG